>JAQWCP010000164.1 GCA_028705905.1 Oscillospiraceae bacterium | reverse complement strand
TGGCCTGACGCTTCCTTTTTTCAGCTATGGCGGCTCCTCGCTCATCACTTTGTTTGCCGCAATGGGGCTTGTATCTGGCATCAAGGCCCGTTCCCTCCCCAGCTGGCTCCAGGACCGGGGTGAGCTGCAGCAACTGGGCCCGGAAGAATAAAAAACAAGCACTGCCACCCCGGGGTGGCAGTGCTTATTTTTAAATGGCACGCTCCAGTAGCGTTTGTAGCGTACGCGCATGCTCTCGTTCGTCCTCGGCCAACTCTATGTACAGTTGCCTGAGGGTTTCGTCCGGTGCCTGTTCCCCGGCAGCTTGGTAGGCAACTGCGCCTTCCTGCTCTGCCAAGATGCGAATGCGCAAAGCATCGCAGTAATCCGGCAATTGTTTTGGGTGTTGCTTTTTAGAAGCCGGGATGCGAATGCCTGCACGTAGAAATAAAAGCGTAGAAAGCCGTTTGGCGTGTCGCAGCTCTTCCGCTCCAATGGTAGAAAAAACAGGACTGCACGCTTGATACCGCTGCGCCATTCTGTGGTAATATCGGGCATCTGCATATTCGTCTGCAATGAATGCCAGAATCTGTTTTTCCCAGTCTGGTGCCACAGGTTTTGAGGGAGCGTCCGGCGCCGGCATAAATACATTGCTCGCCACCGGTTCCTCAGATGCAACCCGCTTCCAAACCTTTTCCAGCAGCTCGTTTTCCCGCTGGTAAGAAATCCCTGTCTCCACTTTTGGTTTCGTATCTTTTGGTTTCATATCCATCCCTCCTCACTTATCTTATTCCCCGATTTCGTTTCTTGACAGTCTCTCGTTTTTTCCCATTGCACTTTGGAACATTTTTTGCTAAAATAAAATGTACCTCTTTTCAGGGTTTCTTATATTGATTTGGCGCACCGCCCGCGTTTTGTGCCCCCGGTTTGAAAAAGCGGAGGCGTGCTGTTGCGCCTGAAGGTTAGGAGCATAGATATGTTAAAATTAGAACATGTAAGTTACCAGGTAACAGAAGAAGGACAGGCACTCTCTATCCTGAACGATGTAAGCCTTACCATTGAAGACAATCGATTCATCGTCATCACCGGCCCCAACGGCGGCGGGAAAACCACGCTGGCCAAAATCATTATGGGGCTTGTCACGCCCACCAGCGGCTCCATTTTTTACAATGGCACCGATATCACTCATCTGGGGATCACAGAACGGGCAAAGCTGGGGATCAGCTACGGCTTTCAACAGCCGCCCCGTTTCAAAGGACTGCGGGTACGCGACCTTTTGGAGTTGGCCGCTGGGAACACCAAGCTCCCCCGGGAAGCGTGCTGTCAATATCTCACTCGTGTGGGGCTTTGCGCCGATGATTACGTCGATCGCGAGGTGGATGCCAGCCTATCCGGGGGCGAAGTGAAACGGATTGAAATTGCCACCATTCTCGCACGTCAATCCGGCCTTTTGATCTTTGACGAGCCGGAAGCCGGCATCGACCTTTGGAGTTTCTCCCGGCTGATTGAAACATTCCAATCCATTCGCCAGCAACGGAATGTTACGCTTCTCATCATCTCCCATCAGGAACGGATCATTTCTTTGGCCGATGAAATTCTTTTGGTGGCAGATGGCGAAATCCGTCATCGCGGCCCAAAAGAAGAGATCTTTCCGTTGATTATGGCGGATACGGTATCGGGTTGCTGTTACATGAATGAGGGGGCACACAAATGAACCAGATCGACGAAACACTCTTGGCGCAAATTGCTGATTTGCACGGCACACCGGAAGGCGCCTATAACATCCGAAAAGACAGCGCGCTGGCAGGCCGCTCCAATACCAAAAATATCACCATTGAAACAAAAGCGGATCAGTCCGGGATCGACATTCACATCCGCCCGGACACAAAATATGAGGTGGTCCACATCCCGGTGATCATCACCCAAAGCGGCATTGAGGAACTGGTTTATAATGACTTCTTCATTGGTGAAAATTGTGACGTGTCCATCATCGCAGGCTGCGGCATTCACAATGATGGGCACAACCGCTCTCAGCACGATGGCATTCACACCTTTCACATCGGCAAAAATTCCCATGTCCGCTACAGTGAAAAACATTATGGGCAGGGCAATGGCGGCGGGGAAAAGATTATGAACCCCCAAACCATTTTATACCTGGAAGAGGGCGCCAGCGTACAGCTGGACACCGTCCAGATTCGCGGTGTGGATTCCACCAAACGATATACCAAGGTGGTTGTTGCCAAAAACGGAGAAGCCATCTTAACAGAGCGGCTCCTCACCCATGGCAATCAAACTGCTGTGTCGGAAATGGACGTATTTTTGGATGGAGAAGGTGCTTCCGCCCGGATTATCTCCCGTTCCGTGGCGCAAGACCATTCAGAGCAAACGTTTTACCCCCGAATGATTGGAAACGCCCCCAGTTTTGGTCATGTGCAGTGTGACTCGATTTTAATGGGAGATGCAAAAATTCGTTCGATTCCAGCCATCACTGCCAATCATACAGACGCCCAGCTCATTCATGAAGCTGCCATTGGCCGGATTGCCGGGGATCAAATTACAAAGCTGATGACTTTAGGTCTGACAGCTGAAGAAGCAGAGGAGAGAATACTCAGTGGATTCCTTAAATAACCCGGAGCGCATCCAAGCTCTCCTGGAGGAGATCAACGCCCAAAACGATTACGCGCGCCGCGCCGGTGTGCGTATGACCAGCATCTCATCGGAACAGGCAGAAGGCATTTTGGATATCACTCCAGATGCTTATAATCCCTTGGGCATAGCTCACGGCGGCTTCCTCTATATGTTTGCTGACACCGTTGCAGGTGTTGCCGCCTGGGCGCTCACAGGACGAAGTTATGTGACATTAGACAGCTCGATTCATTTTCTGCGCCCGGCCACAGAGGGGCGCCTGCGGGCTGTGGCCAAACCCATTCAATTGGGACGGAAAATCTGCATCTATTCTGTGGAAGTGTTTGACCAGAATGAAAAGAAGGTGCTTTACGCAACGCTGACATTCTTTCAAAAAGATCGCACTTCTTAAAAATTTTTTTAGAATATTGCTTCTCTGCTTTTTTATGGCAGAGTTCAAAAATTTTGGAAAATAACCCAAAGAGGCGCCGTTTTTCATCCATTTGAAACCGGTGTCTCTTTTCAGCCTATGTCATGCCATCAAAAAATGGTATTGACAACATATGCTTGCTCGGGTACTATATGTATACGTTATAATTATTATAAAATACAAGATATTGTAAATCGTTTGTGCCCATTCGATTTGTAACTCATGATAAAAGGAGGTCCTTCTTATGCTCATATCAACCATACGCAAGCGAGATGGCCGTTTGGCTCCCTTCGATCAAGACAAGATTTCACGCGCCATCAACAAAGCATTTCAGGCAACGTATAAGCCAGACCAAGAGGATGAAGCATGCCGTATGGCGGAAGAAGTGGTCTCCATGTTGGAGCTGGAGGGGACAGCCGAGCCAGATGTGGAACACATCCAAGACGTGGTAGAGCGGGTGTTGATGGACAACGGGTATATCCAAACCGCCAAAGCCTATATTCTATATCGTTCTGAGCGTAGCCGCGCCAGAGAGATGAACACCCGGCTGATGAAAATTTATGAAGACATTACGTTTGCCGACGCCGCTGACAGCGATATCAAGCGGGAAAACGCCAATATCGATGGCGATACCGCTATGGGTTCCATGCTGAAGTTCGGTTCGGAAGGGGCCAAGCAGTTTTATGATATGTTTGTGCTCAATCCTGATCATGCCAAAGCACACCGGGAAGGCGATATCCACATTCATGATTTGGACTTTCTAACCCTCACCACCACTTGTTGTCAAATTGACATCAAAAAGCTGTTCAAAGGCGGTTTTTCCACCGGGCATGGCACCTTGCGCGAACCAAATGACATTGCTTCCTACTCCGCCCTTTGCTGCATTGCCATTCAGTCCAACCAAAACGACCAGCACGGCGGGCAAAGTGTGGTGAACTTTGATTATGGTATGGCGGACGGCGTGCGCAAAACATTTATCCGCATTTACACGCAAAACCTGGCTCGGGCACTGATGCTTCTTTCCAATCAGGAAGACCCGGAAGGGGACATTCGACAAATCATCCGGCAAGTGAAACAGGAAACGGAGCTTCAACCCACCCTGCAAAATTGCGATGCGTATTTTGCGGCGGAGCTTCCACATCTCGCCGCTCGGTTTGGCGATGAGGAAATGATTCAAAAGGCTCAATCGTTTGCGCACTACCGCGCTTGCAAAGAAACGGATCGCGCCACTTATCAGGCTCTGGAAGCGTTCATCCATAATCTCAACACGATGCATTCCCGCGCAGGCGCCCAAACGCCGTTCTCTTCCATCAATTACGGGATGGACACCTCCCCGGAAGGCCGCATGGTCATCAAAAATTTGCTTCTGACAACGGAAGCGGGACTTGGTGGCGGGGAGACACCCATTTTCCCCATTCAGATTTTCCGTGTTAAAGATGGGGTCAATTTTAACCCAGGCGACCCAAATTATGATCTGTTCCAGCTTGCTTGCCGGTGCAGCGCCAAGCGACTGTTTCCCAACTTTTCTTTCATCGATGCCCC
>JAQWCP010000163.1 GCA_028705905.1 Oscillospiraceae bacterium | reverse complement strand
TACGGTCAGACCGGCCATGGCCTCCAGACCGTTGTACACGGCATCTTGCACCTGCTTTGCCACATCCTGGATGGGAAAGCCATACGTGACCAAAATGTCTACATCAATGATGACCTCTTCCTCTGTGATGCGGACTTTGACGCCCTTGCCCACATTCTTCCAGCCTAAAAGCTCTGCGATGTCGCTGCCCAAGTTGGCAGACAGGCTGCATCCCTCCACTTCTGCGGCGGACACCGCCGCAATGGTGGCGATCACATCTTCAGAAATCTGGACGTTTCCGCCCTCTTCCTCTTTGGCAATGTATTCTCTTCCTTCACCCATCGGTTACGATACTCCTTTCGAAAGGACATCACAGGGTTCCATGCAGCGATGTCATTTTCTATCCTTCATCTGAGGACCTTTCTCTGCCTGCCATTGTACCACAAACCCCCTCGGTTGACAACCCCTCCCGGTGGCCTGCTTTTCCCTTTTCGTTCCCCTAAATCCGGCAAATTTCACCCGGCCTGATGGCTTGGTTTGGCGCTTGCGGCCCCACGGTTTACCTCACAGCAGCGGGGCAAAGATCCGCAGGACGGAATGGCGCAGACGGGTATACCAGGGACGGTTGCGGCAGCTCTCCAGTGCGACCTCCTGGCAGACATCCAGCATAGTGATATAATCTGTCTTGAGCTGGAGTACCGCCCGGCTTTGGTACATCCACGCGGCGCACTCATAATGCAGATACAAACTGCGGTAGTCTAAATTGATGGTTCCCACCACCGCATAGGCGTCATCCACCACAAACGTTTTCGCGTGGATGAAACCCGGGGTGTATTCGTAAATCTTCACCCCTGCCTCCACCAGCACGGGATAATACGATCGGGTGAGGGCATGGACAAAGCCCTTATCCGGAATATGGGGGGTGACAATTCGCACGTCCACCCCGCATTTGGCGGCGGTGATCAGTGCTGTGATCATCTCGTTGTCGGGAATTAAATATGGGGTGCTGATATACACATACCGCTTCGCACGGCTCACCAGGTTCAGATAGACCGTCTGCCCCACCGCCTCATTGTCCAAAGGCGTGTCTGTAAAGGGCTGTACATACCCTTGGGCTTTGATGGGATGCTCCGGAATGGCAGGCCGAAACCGACCAAACTCCTCCGTGATCCCCCGGGTGTGCCCCCAGGCGGAGAGAAACATCAGCGTAAAGCTCCAAACGGCCTCCCCTTTGAGATATACACCGCAATCCTTCCAGTGGCCATATTTATCCACGGCGTTGATATATTCATCCGCCAAATTCATCCCTCCGGTGAAACCCACGATTCCATCCACCACACAGATCTTCCGATGGTCCCGGTTGTTGAAACTGGGAGAGAGAACCGGTTTAAACCGGTTGAACACGCAGGCTTTGATCCCCATCTGTTCCAACTGTTTGTCATAATCTTTTGGCAAGGTGAGCAGACACCCCACATCGTCATACATCACCCGCACGTCCACTCCTTCTTTGACCTTGCGCACCAGTAACTCCAAAATGGTGTTCCACACGATTCCCGCTTCGATGATGAAAAACTCCAGAAAGATGAATCGTTTTGCCTGCTCCATTTCCCGCACCATGGCCGCAAACTGGTCCGCCCCTTCTCCAAAAAAGATGGTCTCCGTGTTCCGGTACGGCGGCACACCTGCCGCTCGCTGCAAATAGCTGGACTGAAGAGCAACTTCTTCATTCTCCTCCCGCAGCGCCGCAAGGTCTCCCTCCCGGCTGTCAATGGCCATCCTATACCGGGACTCTACCCTTCGCATCTTCTTCTGGGCCCGTTTGGAAATCCGGTTCTTCCCAAAAATCAAATACAACAGGCTGCCGAAAATGGACAGTATGCCAATTGGAATCAGCCAGGCAATTTTATACGCCGGGTTGCTGTCATTGTTGATGATGTGGAAAATAACGCAGATGGAGATGAACTTGAAGGATGCGTAAAAATAGACAAACTCGTTTTGAAAGACGGTGAATACAACGAAGACAGCCAGCAACTGCAAAATCATCAGTGCAGCCACAATGGCGCACCGGCTGGTGATATGCTTTAAAAATTTTTTCATCTTCCCGCCTTTCCTTTATCAAGATCTTGTAACTCAGGATGCCTTTTGGATCCGTTTTCCGCACCGGAAGCGCCTGCGGGGCACGGGTCAAAGCCGATACCCCCTACACCCGGTGAAAGCACCCTCAACCGAACTCCAGCGGACACATGGGCTGCAGACTAAATTTGAGGATCACTGCTGCCTTCGGGTTGCTGCTTCGGAAGTTGCGACAAATCCGCCCCATCACTTTTTCCCCACTTTCATAGCTGGTGGCGGGCAGCATGATCAAAAACTGAGAAACGCTGTACCGGGTGTACACATCTCCCCGACGCACGCACTGGGCAATAACCTCTCTCAGCCGATCCATATTCCGGTTGAGCAACTTTAGCTCCGGTTGCCGGCCTTGGGCATCGGTTGTCGTCAAAAGGCCAAGGTGCACCGTTTGCCCGGTACGAGCAGCGGATCTGGCTTCCAGCCGGTAAATATCTTTAAAGATCTCATACTCGCAGAAAAACGCGCCCTGGGCCTCGCTCTCACGCAAGTCTTCCTTGATGATGCCCAAATCCATCTCCGCGCTCTTATTGCCTTTGATAATTTCCTTATAAAGCTCCGTGGTCTCTTTGGACGGAGTAATACCGAATTTCGTGAAAAACAGCTGGTTTACATATTCATAATGGGCCTGCGCTTTTTGTTGGCGACCTGTTTTCATCAGCGCGCGGATCAAATGCTGGTGAATGCCCTCCTCATAGGGGTCCAGATTGGATGCCTTTTGGCACAGGGAAACAATGTCGTCATATGCGCCGATGGATTCCAAGCTCTCCGCCGCATCGCACACAACTTTGAGATAACGACCGTGGTAATACGTGCTGATTGGCACCACCCACGGCTCCATGCCGCTTTTGGGCAAAAAGTCGCCCTTATAAATTTCCGCGGTGGCCAGCAGCTTTTTTCGCTTTTCTTCTTCGCTAATCCCAAACAAGTATGCTTCTTGGTAATATGTCTCGAACACGTCGGTGTCAACAAGCTGGGGGATATGGGTGTTCCATCTGTACGCACCCCTTCGGTACAGGATCAAATTCTTTCCCTCGATCCCCACTTCTGCCACTTTGCTGCGCACTCTGTGCAGCAACGTCTTCATTGTGTTCTCGGGATTCTCTACATCTCCATCCGGCCAAAGCAGGTCAATCAGCTCACTTTGATAAACCTCCCGCTCCCGGAATGTAACCAAGTATTCTAAAAACGTCCAGAGTTTTTTGGAGCGGCTCCCCTGATCGTTGATCTCATTCCCGTCATAAGCAATAGAAAATTCACCAAACATATTGATCTTCAGGGTCTTCTCCATTTCTTTCACACTCCAATGTCTTGATTTTGGCCCTGAAACATGCAAAAAATAGAAGCATCTAAACAATCGGACGATGATTTTCGCATTTTCCCCGCTTCTTCCTTCCATTATAGAAACGATTTGTAAAAATTGCAACGTGATTTTCCTTTTGTATCATAAAACGATTTAAAAATGTTCGGTTTTTTCCTCTTGTTCGTTCTCCTGTAACCTATATGTAACACCTCTTTGTTACACTAAAGTTAGCAAGCAGGAGCGTCTAATTCCACGATTGAACAGGATGGTGATGGATATGGCGGTGACATTGCAAGCTCCAATCCCTTACAATTTAAAAACCAGTATCATCCAAATCCACTCATATGACGAAAAGCAGCTAAAAGGCGCACTGCAAAATCCGTATTATGATCAGGAAATGCCATTTGAAAACTTAATCCAGCTGCTTTTTTTGATAGAATCTATGTTAAATGATCTGGACCTTCCCCAAAAAGGTATGGAAAACCGGACATTTTTTAATCATCCCCCGGTTCCATCTTTGCCCCACACCACTCAAAACGGGCAGAGGAACCACGTCTCCCCACCCCTTGCCACCTTTGTGATTAGCATTGTTTTCCGACAGCATGCAAGTTGGCAGGGTACCATCATCTGGAAAGAGCAAGAGATGGAATGCCATTTCCGCAGCGTGTTGGAGCTGGTCTTGCTGATGGACAATGTACTCACGGCGCCCTTTCAAAAACAGGCGGCGAGCCGCGCCAAGTACCAATGATCTGAAGATACCACGATGCCGTTTCCAGATGGAAACGGCATCGCTTTTTTCGTCCGCCGGCGCCTCGGCAGGAAACAGATGAGTGCACACCACCACGTCGATTTTTCCCCACTTTGTTTTTTTCAGCATACTACAAGCCAACACAAAAGTACAAAATTCCTTCTTCACCGCACCCCCTGGGGGTGCAAAGAAAAAAAAGGGGGCGGCACCTCTCATGGCAGCCGCCGCCTTTTTCTATTGTTCAACGCAGTCCAATGTTGCAAAAGGGTCGCCACCCCTTTTTGCAGGAGACACCCCGTCGGAGCCTACAACGCCTCCAGCCCGCCCCCCAAAGCATCCAGCCAGGTGGTGTTGGCCCCCCCGATCAGACCTCTGCCACACGCCCCGGCAAATTGCCGGTAGATGCGCAGCTTGGCCAGCACGCGAAGCCCCTGC
>JAQWCP010000162.1 GCA_028705905.1 Oscillospiraceae bacterium | reverse complement strand
GCACAAAGGGTACGGAACGAAAGTCCATTATGAAAAATTGCGGGAATTTGGGCCATGCCCCATCCACCGCCTCAGCTTTTTAAAGAACCTATGAAAGGGCGGGCATTGGGCAACTGGGGTGAGGAAGTGGCAGCCCAGTATTTGATCCGAACCGGATATCAAATTGTAGCACGCCAGTATCAGATTCGCCAAGGAGAGGTTGATTTAATCGCCCAAAAAGGTGACATTTTGGCTTTTATAGAAGTGAAATTGCGCAAGAACGCCTCTTTTATGCGGGCGGTGGAGGCGGTAACGTTGCAGAAGCAAAACAAACTACGGCTTGCTGCACAGGCGTATTGGCAGGAACATCCTGCGGCGCTACAGCCGCGATTTGACGTAATTGAGATTTACGCTCCTTTTGGCGAAAAGACACGCTGCCCGCAAATAACCCATTGGGAAGATGCATTCTGACGGTCTGAAAACGGGAATGGAAGAATCCTAATTCTGTGCTTGACCGGAGGGGAATTACCTGCCATAATAACACTATTGACTCCCGCCAGCCAAACGCCAGGCGGGAGAAACGGAGTGGGACACGGTTGCTTTATCGCTACAATTTGTAGCGGGCACCGGATCCGTACGCGTGGAAACTGAAACATGAAGGTTGTGAACAGTATGCATTATATCAGCACGCGAGACGATGCGCGAAGCTGCACGGCGGCAGAGGCTATTGTGCAGGGGCTTGCGCCTGACGGCGGCCTTTTGATACCAGAAGTGCTGCCACGCCTGCCTGCCGGCGCTGTAGACGCATTGCAGGACATGTCATATCAGCAGAGGGCTGTGTACGTAATGAACCTATTTTTGGAGGGCTTTACCGTGGCGGAGTTGGCCCGGTTCGCCAATGCCGCTTATGGCCCGGAGCGGTTCGACTGCAAAGAAGTGGCGCCGTTGCGCTTTTTGGGCGACGGGGTATCGTGCCTGGAACTTTGGCACGGTCCCACCTGCGCGTTCAAAGACATGGCGCTGCAAATGCTACCCCATCTGCTGACGGCGTCTTTGGCCAAAAACAGAGAGCAGAAGGACGTCTGTATCTTGGTGGCTACGTCCGGCGACACGGGCAAGGCCGCACTAGAAGGATTCCGGGATGTAAACCGGACCAAAATTTTGGTTTTTTATCCTCAGAACGGCGTTTCTGCCATTCAAGAGCTGCAGATGGTTACCCAGATGGGTAAGAATGTGGGCGTCTGCGCAGTAGAGGGAAATTTTGATGACGCCCAGACTGGCGTGAAAGAAATTTTTTCAGACGAGGCGCTCCGGACGAATTTGGCGGCCCAGGGGTATTTCCTGTCTTCTGCCAATTCTATCAACTGGGGACGGCTGCTGCCCCAAATTGTCTATTACGTTTCCGCTTACACAGACTTGGTCAAGGGCGGGAAAATTAAAAATGGCGACCAGATGAATGTCTGCGTACCAACCGGGAATTTTGGAAACATTTTGGCAGCGTACTATGCCAAGCGCATGGGTCTGCCCATTGCGCGCCTTATCTGCGCCTCGAACCAGAATAATGTGCTGACAGACTTTATTCAAACAGGTGTATATGACAGGAATCGGCCATTTTACAACACCATTTCTCCTTCTATGGACATTCTGATTTCCAGCAATCTGGAACGACTGCTCCATGCCATGGCCAAAGGGAAGGCTGCGGAAGTGCGGGAATATATGGATGCGCTCAAGCAGCACGGCAGTTATCGGGTGCGCCCAGAGCTGTTCCAAAAGATTGAGAGTCAATTTTATGCCGGTTTTTGCGATGATGCGGCAACCAAAAAGACCATCCGCCAGGTATGGGACAGCGCCAAATATCTGATTGACCCCCATACAGCGGTGGCAGTTCATGTGCTGGCTCAATACCGGGCAGAGACGGGAGACAAAACCCCTTCCGTCATTGTATCCACTGCCAGCCCATTCAAATTTTGCGACAGCGTTTTGTCTGCGCTGGGACAGACGAAGTTCCAAGAAGGAACAGAGATCCTTGACCAGCTTTCTAAATTAACGGGTGTGCCGGTGCCGCTGCCGCTGGCGCGACTGAATCAAAGCACGGTACGGTTCCGGGGCTACACAAGTAAGGAGCAAATGACGGAAAAAGTACTGGAGCTGATCAATCAGCAATAGCCCAAAAGGAGAGCGTCCATGGCGTTATATGGAATCGGCGATCTGCATCTCTCCTTGTCGGTGAAGAAACCGATGGATGTATTTGGCGGCGTGTGGGACGGGTATTTGGAAAAGCTACAAAAGAGCCTATCCATTTTGCAACCGGAAGACACTTTGGTCATTGCAGGTGACATCTCCTGGGGTATGAACTTAGAGGAGGCCAAAGCGGACCTTGGGTTTCTCCATGCGTTGCCGGGAAGAAAAATTCTCGCCAAAGGCAACCATGATTATTGGTGGAACACCACCGGGAAGATGAACGGCTTTTTTGCAGAGCACGGTTTTACCAGCCTGGAAATCTTGCACAACAATTGTCACTTTTACGGTGAAATAGCAATTTGCGGGACAAGAGGATGGTTTTATGAAGAAACGGGGAATGCTAAAGTATTCCGCCGGGAGCTTATGCGGCTGGAAACTTCTCTCAAGGCGGCAGGAGAGCGGGAAAAAATTTGTTTCCTCCACTATCCACCCTGCTATCAGGGCTATGTCTGCAAAGAGATTATGCAGATATTAGAACAGTATCAGGTGCAGCATTGTTATTATGGGCACTTGCACGGCGGAAGCCACCGGCTGGCTGTGAAGGAGACGATCAACGGCGTCTGCTACCATTTGATTTCGGCGGATTATTTGAATTTTGCACCGGTAAAAATAATCCCGTAAAAATCAAAAAAGGTATGGAAATTTAGAATCTTTTCTGGTAGAATAATACAGATAGGGTAAACACGGGAGGAATCAATTACATGAACGTAAAAGAGATTACAAAAAAAGAGCATAGCATCGTGGAGTTCATCCTTGAGATGGATGGGGCAGAGTTTGACAAGGCATTGGAACAGGCTTATCAAAGAACAAAACAAAGCATCCATCTGCCCGGTTTCCGTCCGGGTAAGGTTCCCCGCAAAGTGGTAGAGTCGAGATATGGTGCCAATGCGTTTTATGAAGATGCCATCAACGATGTCATGCCTGGCGCCATTGATGACGCCATTGAAAAGGAATCATTGGAATTGGTTGGCCAGCCCGACATTGAGATACTGGAAGTGGGCAAGGACGGGCTCAAAGTAAAGGTCGATGCACCTGTTTATCCGGAAGTGCATTTGCGCCATTACAAAGGCGTACCATCTTTCCGGCCCAAAGTGGAGATCAAGGAAGAAGATATCCAGAAAGATATTGAACAGCTGCAACAGCAAGCGGCTTGGTTAGAGCCGGTGGAACGTCCCCTTCAGAAGGATGACACGGCAGTGATCGACTATGAAGGATTTGACAACGGTGTGCCGTTTGAAGGCGGCAAGGCCGAAATGTATGACTTGGTCATCGGCTCCGGCTCGTTTGTGCCGGGTTTTGAGGACCAGCTCATCGGCATGCAGATTGGGGAGGAAAAAGATATTAACATCACCTTCCCGGAAGATTATCATGCAGATCTGGCAGGCAAAGATGTGGTGTTCCATGTCAAGCTGCGGGACGTAAAGGAAAAGAAATTGCCCGAGCTGGATGACGAGTTTGCAAAGGACGTCTCGGAATTTGATACATTCGAAGCATTTAAAGCAGACCGTGTGGAAAAGATGCGTCAGAGAAGAGAAGACATTGCAAAGCAGACCTTTGAAAATCAGGCGCTGCGCCACGTGGTGGATTATATGGACGCCGACATCCCGGATGTTATGGTGGACAAACAGGTGAAACGCATGGTGGATGAATTTGCCATGGAGATTGCATCCCAGGGCATGCAGCTGCAAGACTACCTGAATTATACAAAAAAGACCATTGAGGATTTGTACAATGAAACAAGAGGCGGCGCCTTATATCGCGTTCAGCTGAATGTTGCAATGAAGGAAATTGTAAAGCTGGAGAACATCGATCCGACGAATGAGGAAGTGGAAGAAGAGATCCAGCGTCTGGCGGCCACATACAATATGCCGGAAGATCGTGTACGCGCAGCCGTGCCGGTGGAAAACCTGAAAGAAGATCTTGCTTTGCGCAAGGCGGCAGATTTTGTGGTGGAACATGCAGTAGAAAATGGCTCCGAGCCGGCCAAGGAAGGCGAAACCATCGTTGTAACGAAGGAAGATTGTGAACCAGAGCACCACCATCACGAAGAAGAGGAGCCGACTGCGGAAGAAACGCCGGTGGAGAAAAAGACCACCCGGAAGCGTACGACCAAGACAGCTGCGACAGAAGAAGACGGCACTGAGAAGCCAAAAAAGCGCACCACCAAGAAAGCGACTGCGGAAGAGGAGACAGAGGAAGTTTCCAAAGCGTAATTGCACAAAACACGACGATTGTATTCAGCATACAGAGGGACCGGAAAAAGCGGATGCGACCGGCGGCATATTGCATTCTCAGAGATGGGGCCGTGGAAGAGCATCCGCGGCCCCATTTTGCAGAAAAATGATATGCCGAAAAAAAGGGAATAATTGAAAGAAATTCTGGTG
>JAQWCP010000161.1 GCA_028705905.1 Oscillospiraceae bacterium | reverse complement strand
GCCATCGGTACCGTATCCGTTTGGAAAACATTCATGATATGCCTGAAACAGTAGAGCAAATCAAAGCGACGCCCGGAATTGCAGATGTAAACGCGCTTTTGGAGGTATCCAGTGGGTTTTTGACGGTGCGCAATATCGCTGGAGGTGTGGCGCTGATTCTAATTGTAGTGCTCTTTGTCATATCTATCTTTATCATTTCCAATACCATACGGCTTGCCACATTTGCAAGGCGAGATGAAATTGCCATCATGAAAATGGTGGGCGCAACCAATTGGTTTATCCGTTGGCCCTTTATTTACGAAGGACTTATTTTGGGGCTTTTGGGTGCTGTAATTGCGTTTTTCTGCCAGTGGGGTGTTTACACTGCCATCGGAAGCGCCATTACATCCTCTGACACGATGACCCTATTTACTGTTATCCCATTTCAAAACATGGCGCTTATAGTGGGAGAATTTTTCCTGGGAACAGGATTGCTGGTGGGCATTGGTGGCAGCCTCTTGACCATCCGAAAGTTTTTAAAGGTTTGAATCATCAAAAACATATGATATTTGTCCCCGCTGGGGGACAGTGGTGTTATGATTATGAGGAGGTGCCAGTTGTTGCAAAAGCGAACGAAACATGTGGATAAAAGACGTTGGTTTATTGGAATTATGGCTTGTGTGTTGGCAGTGGCTTTGTTGTTGCCGTTGCTGGCGTATGTAGTGGGACCGGCAGATGCCGCAACCCAATCGGAAATCAACAAACTGAAACAGAATGCTGCCAATCTGGACGCACAGAAAAAAGAGCTTTCCACCAAGATCAACACATTGTCGCAAGACAAAGAAAAGGCGGTGGAGCAAAAAAGGGCGTTGGACGAACAGAACGCCATTTTGCAATCTGAAATTGACAACATCACCACAATGATTGCAGAGTATGCCAGGTTGATTGACGAGAAGCAGGTGGAATTGGCCGAGGCGGAACGCAAGGAGGCAGTGCAGTACGATATGTTCTGTCAACGGGTGCGTTCGATGGAAGAGAGCGGAATCGATTCTTATGCCGCTGTCTTGTTTGGAGCCAAGGATTTTAGCGACCTGGTGGATCGGGTAACATTCATCCAGGAAGTGGTGGAGTATGACAACAACATTATGGAGATGTTGGCGGCGACCCGTCAGAAGATAGCAGATACGAAAGCGGAGCTGGAAACGGATAAACAAGAGCAGGAAGCTGCCAAGGGGAAGCTGCAGCAAAAAGAGGCAGAGTTGGAGAAACAGATCCAGGAAGCCACGAATTTGGTCAAGCAGATGGAGGCGCAAAGCGACAGCTACCAGGTAGCGCTCCAGCAACTCGCAGAAGAGGAAGATGCGATTTCTGCACAGATCGATCAAAAAGTGGCGGAGCTGGAAAAGCAGCAGGCGGCAGCACGTCAAGCCCAGAGTCAAAGTCAGAGTCAAAATCAAAGCCAGGGAACGACGGGTTCCAGCAGCTCTGGCTATTTGTGGCCACTCGGCGGATATACCAGCATTTCATCTGGCTTTGGTGGAAGAACCCATCCCATTGCCGGTGTCTGGAGAATGCACAACGGCGTGGATGTCCCTGCGCCGGGGGGAACGCCCATCCGTGCCACAAAGAGCGGGCAAGTCATTGTGTCAGCTTATGGCGGCTCTTACGGCAATTATGTGAGCATCAGTCATGGTGGGGGAAGTTCCTCGCTCTATGCCCACATGTCCAGACGCGCAGTCGGCGCCGGACAGACGGTTCAACAAGGGCAGGTCATTGGCTATGTGGGAACCACAGGGAGCTCCACAGGAAACCATCTGCACTTTGAAATCAAAGTCCATGGGGGTCGAATCAACCCGTTGAGTGTATTCTAGTATGCAAATTCGATGCATCAACGGTTCAAATGGACCATACATTTAAGCAAATACATATGGGGTGCAAGGGAGTACATCCTCCTTGCGCCCCTTTGTGCATCTACTTGCATGAGAAATGAGGAATGAGATCATGAAGAAACGGGTCAGTCTTCCTGCTTTTTTGGTTGCAGTCGTGTTTGCTGCACTGGCGGGGTTTGGGTTCCACATGTGGATTCAAACATCTATGACGCAAACATCTGTTTTGGAAGAGGCAAAGCAGGAGATCGAGACGAAGTTTATCGGAGACTATGATGCGGAGACACTCAAGGACGCCGCGATAGAAGGTATGGTGAATGCTCTGGGAGACCGGTGGTCCTATTATTTATCAGCAGATGAATATGACACGTATGAGGCGTCGGTCAACAATGCATATGTGGGGATCGGCGTCACGATAGAGTCCCAAATGGAAGATGGCGGGGTTCAGATCAAGAGGGTGCAGGAAGGCGGCGCGGCATACAAGGGCGGCTTGAAGGCAGGGGAATGGATTGTTGCAGCGGACGGGAAGTCGTTTGATTCTCTGACGCTGGCCCAGGTAAAAGCATTGATCTCCGGAAAGGAAGGGACGAATGTCACTGTGACGGTTCGGAGCCAAGATGGCCAGCAGCGGGATGTGGCACTGACACGCAGCAAAATCGTGGTAATTCCTGTGAAATACCAGATGCTGGAGAATCAGACCGGCTATATTCAAATCCAAAATTTCGACAGCACCGCAAGTCAGCACGCAAAAGAGGCGGTGGGTGATTTGATGGAACAGGGCGCAGAGAAACTGATCTTTGACGTGCGCAACAACCCGGGCGGTCTTTTGACAGAGCTATTGGATTTGCTGGACTTTTTGCTGCCGGAAGGAGACACGTTTATTTCGGTGGATTATACAGGAGAGGAAACAGTATACCACTCAGATGAAAGCTGCGTGGATCTGCCCGTATCCATTCTGGTCAACGAAGAGACATATAGCGCGGCAGAGTTTTTTGCGGCGATTTTTCAGGAGACGGGGCGTGGCCAGGTGGTGGGCGTCCAAACGTACGGAAAAGGATATTCTCAGGTGCCGCTCCGGTTTTCAGACGGATCGGCCGTTGTATTGTCAACGGCAAAGTATTTTACGCCCAGCCGGGTGAGCCTCATTGGCAAAGGCGTGACGCCGGATGTGGTGCTTTCCATGACGGATGAGCAAAACGTGGCCCTGGTGGGCGGGACGCTCTCCATCGCAGAGGACACGCAGCTGCAGGCGGCCTTAAAAGGATGAGAAGCGGAAACGATGCATAAGGGAAAGCCTCGCTGCATAAAACGAAGCAGGGGGCGAAAGCGTGATTGGTTTACTGCATGTGGAATATATGGCGGGGCGTATGCCCCGCCGCACCGTTTTTATGCCTTGCCAGATAAGGAGCGGAGCATTTTGCGACATTTGCATTCGGCTTCCTGCCTGTGGATCCCAAAAGACCCATCGCCGTATGGTCCATCGCGCCGCGCGGAAGATGGTTTCTTATGGCCTCCGGCGGCTGGTACCGCCCCAAGAGCCATTTCCATATTGGGAAACGCTTATGCAATATGATATCCGTCCCATTTCTCTCAAACCTCTTTTGTGGCGCTTGGCAACGCCCATTGCGTTGTTCTATTTGTCCGCTACAGGGCGGGCACGCAGAAGAGAAGTGGTGGTATTGCAAGCCGAGCGCATGCAAGTGGAGATTGTAAGGGTTGCCGAGCAATTGTGTCAGAAAGTACGCAATGTGGCATTCCAGATACCGGACTGTGCAGCGTTGGAAGATAGGCTGCGGGTGGAATATGGCATGCCCGTGTTGGCAGGGCAAGCATGTTTTGCGCAGTGCGGCCTGGTTTTGCTGTTCTCTGCCACGCCAAAGGGGGAGACGGCTGTGCCGGGGCGGGGCGCGCTGTTTTATTTCGGAGAAGGGGAACCGCAGCTGCGGACAGAACGGTGCAGGCTCCAGACGGTTGCCCTGGCTTTGAAAAATGGCGAAGCATTGCCTGATCTTTGGGATCAGACATCGCTTTTGGCAGCGTTGTGGGAGATGGGGTATGTATCACTTCGAGAAATGGAAATCATACAATTATCTTGACAGTCATGAGAGGGTTGCTATATAATATAATTCTGTACGCGGAGACATCCGCGTCATATGTATATTTAGATGTGATATTTGTATATTACCATACAAACCATGGTGGAATGATAAAATAAATACAATATGATTTCCTGTGATAGGCGCGATTATAAGGAGGGATCTCGGTTGGCAAAAGAATATAAAATGAGCCAAGAAAGACTCGATGAACTGAAAAAAGAATTGAATTATCTAAAAACAGTGCGAGAAAAAGAAGTGGCGGATCAGATCAAAGAAGCACGTTCTTTTGGAGATTTATCCGAAAACAGTGAATATGACGAGGCCAAAAACGAACAGGGGAAATTATATTCCCGCATTGTGGAATTGAGCAACATTTTATCTCACGCCATTGTGATTGATGAAGATGATCTGACAACAGATGCGGTGGGCATCGGCAGTCGAGTGACTGTAGAGGCCATGGACGGCGGGGGAAAAGGGAGCTATCAGATCGTCGGCTCCCAGGAAGCCGATCCAATGAATGGCCGCATTTCGGAAGAATCCCCCTTTGGACAGGCGCTCTTGGGGAAAAAATGCGGAGAAGAGGTTCTGGTGAGCGCGCCGGCAGGCACCATTCACTACCGCGTCATTGAAATACAAAAGTAAGAAACG
>JAQWCP010000009.1 GCA_028705905.1 Oscillospiraceae bacterium | reverse complement strand
GCCATTTACTTTCTTTAAAGAAAGTAAATTTGCTGTTGTAGCTCAGTCGGTAGAGCGCATCCTTGGTAAGGATGAGGTCCGGGGTTCGAATCCCCGCAATAGCTCCACGGAAAAGTCCTGTAACCACAATGGTTACAGGACTTTTTGCATTTTAATTATTTAGGCGCAATGACGAAGTTGGGGGTTTATTGGGGGTTTATTGGGGGTTTATTGGAGGACTGTTCAAGAGAAATTGGTGCCTCTCACACCATGTTTTCAGTTGTATCATATAGAGATATTTGATACAATAAAATGGAGTCTTATGTTGAAGGCATCGGAAGGAAATTTAAGGGCGAGAAAAGAAGCCGATCATTTGGCTTTCTGGTTCCCCGCCCAAGGGTTTCGCATATTCTAGTCATCGAAAAGAAGGAGGCAGGGTTTCAGTGGCCAATCAGGTGACAAACTACCAATGTCCGGCGTGCACCGGTCCGCTCCAATTCAAAGGTGGAACCGGGAAGCTGGAGTGTGAATACTGTGGCAATTCCTATGACATTTCCACCATTGAACAATTGTATGTGGACAAAGAAAAGCAGGAGCAAGTTGCAAGTGAGAAGGCACCCCAATGGGACGTGAGCCAAGGCAGAGAGACCTGGACAGAAGCAGAGAAGGACGATTTGTGCGTCTATCATTGTCCCTCCTGTGGTGCTGAAATCGTGTGTGACAAGACCACAGCCGCCACGAGCTGCCCGTATTGCTGCAATCCGACCATTATACCCGGCCAATTAAGTGGCTCATTTAAGCCGGATTATGTGATTCCGTTTCGCCTGGAGAAAGAAGCGGCCGTGGAGGCACTGAAAAAACACTGCAGGCGGAAGGTGCTTCTGCCTAAATCGTTTCTATCTGAAAATCGTTTGGAAGAGATCAAAAGCATCTATGTTCCGTTTTGGCTGTTTGATTGTGATGCCCATGCAGACATCGTGTACCGTGCGCAAAAGATTCGTTATTGGTCTGACGGCGAGTATGATGTGACAGAGACGTCCCACTATCGGGTGGCACGGAAAGGGCGAGTGGACTTCCGGGGGATCCCGGTGGATGGCTCCAGCAAAATGCCGGATGCCCATATGGATGCCATTGAGCCGTTCGATTATCAAAATTTGGAGCGGTTTACAACGGCATATTTGCCCGGCCATTTGGCGGACCAATATGATGTGGATGCTGAACAAAGCGCGCAGAGGGCCAATGCACGCATCGAAGCAAGCACGGAGAGTATGTTTTCTTCCACATTGGGGGAGTATAGCTCGCACCAAGTGGAGTATGCCGATATCCAGATTGAACAAGGAAATGTGAACTATGCCTTGTTGCCAGTTTGGCTGCTTAGCACCAAGTGGCGGGAAAAACAATTCCTGTTTGCGATGAACGGACAGACAGGAAAGATGATCGGGGATTTGCCCATTTCAAGGGGGCGGTTGGCAGCGTGGTTTTTTGGCATTTTTGTGCCATTGGCTGCCGCGTTGATTGCCGCTGCATACTTCTGGCTGTAAGGAGGCGCGACATGAAAAAAAGAATAGCTTCCTTTGTTCTGATTCTTCTGGTTGCAGTCAATTTTTCAGGGTTTGCTTTGGCAGACAAAGAGGAAGGGCCACTGCCAGAAGGGCAGAGGATATCCGGCCTTGTGATAGATCAGGCAGGGCTATTAACAGAAGATGAGTTGGAGGAACTTTCAGACCGTGCCGCGACCATTACAGGAGAATATCAATGTTCTGTCTGCATCCTGACGGTACAAAGCATTGGAGATTCCACCCGGCGGGAGTATGCCAAAGCCTTTTATCAGCAAAACCAAATGGGGTATGGGGAAGAGCAAAGTGGGATTCTGTTTATGGTGAGCATGGAAAACCGGGAATATGTGACCATTACATATGGATATGGCATTACCGCGTTCACAGATTATGGCATTGAACAGCTGGAACATGCGCTTTTGCCAGACTTGTCCGATGGACAATATTTCAGCAGCTTCTCCCTTTATTTGGATAAATGCCAGCAGTATCTGGAGGAGGCTGCCCAAGGGACACCTGTTGATGTGGGAGATGGCGAGGACTTTTCATACGAAGACCGAGGTGAAATTTCCCTTGTTGGCATTGGAGGATCGTTGCTGATTGCCCTCCTTGTCGCGTTGATTGTGTGTTGGTGCTTGATCCGGCAAATGAAAACAGCAGCACAAAAACGGGAAGCGGATCGATACGTTCCGGAAGATGGATTTCAGATAACAGGACGAGAAGACCTGTTTCTATATACCGTTGTGACCCGCACAAGGCGGCAAAAAGACCACTCTGACTCCGGCGGGTCTTCTGTTGATTCGGATGGATTCGGTGGAAGCGACGGCGGAAACTTTTGAGGGTACAGAGGAGATACTTGAAAACATATGATCAAAATATTATTTGTTTGCCATGGGAACATCTGCCGCAGTCCCATGGCGGAATTTGTGATGAAAGATGTGGTCCGGCAAGCGGGAAGGGCAGATGAATTTTTCATTGCATCTGCCGCAACCAGCAGGGAACAAATTGGGAACCCGGTTTATCCGCCGGCCTGGCGCAAGCTTTTGGAACATGGAATTGATCCCCAGGGGAAAAAGGCCTGCCAAATTTGTTCTGAGGACTATGACCAATATGATTTGCTCATAGGCATGGATCAAGCCAATCTCCGCAACATGAAACGCATTTGCGGTGGAGACCCCCAGGGGAAGATCAGGCGATTGCTGGATTTCACTTCCCATTCCCGGGACATTTCCGACCCTTGGTACACCGGGGATTTTCAGCAGACCTATTTGGATGTGACAGCGGGATGTCAAGCCCTTCTGGCCTGTTTTGCACATAGTTCAAAGGAATAAGATGGGCGAAACGGGTATTTCACCACGAATATTCAGAGCCACCGGGAGCAGGCTAACAGCCTGCTCCTTTTCCGCTTATATGACCAGTTGAATCAGCGCCGCTTGGGAGCCGCGCTGATTTTGCGTGATTCGATGAGACCAATATAAATCGTTTTGGCAGCGGGTGCAGTCCTCCGCAATGGAGATATGAGAAACCCCTGCCCGGCGCAGCCAAAGGGC
Source organism: Oscillospiraceae bacterium (assembly GCA_028705905.1). Taxonomy (GTDB): domain Bacteria; phylum Bacillota; class Clostridia; order Oscillospirales; family Oscillospiraceae; genus RGIG529. The sequence continues at coordinate 16,199 of JAQWCP010000009.1, read as the reverse complement.
GTTAATCCCTTTGAGATCCACATGGTATTTGCTTCCGCTTGGTTTGATATAAGGCATGGCCAAAGCACCCAAGGCGGCACACATGGCATCCGGCACGTCCCGGTCCGTTTCGAAACAACACTGGGAGAGGCCGGGGCCGATGGCGGCCAAGATATGTTCCGGGTGGCAGCCAAACTCCACTGTCATTTGGAAGACGGCCTTCTGCACAATCCCCAACGCCGTGCCTCGCCAGCCGGCATGTACGGCGCCAATGGCCCGCTTTTCCGGGTCGTATAGCAGGATGGGGATGCAGTCGGCTGTAAACACAACCAAGGGCAGGTTGGGCGTGTTGGTGATGAGCCCATCCGCTTCATAGTCGATGGGGCGGAACAGCCCTTTGCCTGCATCTGCCATGGTGACAGTTTGCACCCTATCTTTGTGGACTTGCCGGGAAAAAACCAGATTTTGATGTGTCATGCCCAGGGCAGAGCAGAGAATGCGATAATTTTCCCGCACTGCGCCCGGGGCGTCCCCCCGGTTGGCCCCCAGGTTCAAGGAGGCATAAATTCCCTGGCTGACGCCGCCTTTTCGGGTGGAAAAGGCATGGACAACACCGCCGGCGGCCATCAGGCTGTCGGCGGTGAGATAGACAAGATTATTTTGTTGATGTTTCGTAATGCTCATGATGATATCCCTCAACGTGACATGTGACTCATTGATTCATACCGCAGCATTTTTTGTACTTTTTTCCGCTGCCGCAGGGACAGGGTTCATTGGGGCCGGTTTTTTGGGCCTTTTTCACCGGCTGCTTTTTCACCGTGCCATCTCCGCCGGCATTTTCTCCGGTGACCCGGGCGACCTTTTCCCGCTTGACAGAGCTGTTTTGCACTCTGGCCAAGAAGACACGGCGGACGGTTTCGTTTTGGATGGCGGCGATCATCTCTTCAAACATGTCGTAGCCTTCCCGCTTGTATTCCACCACAGGGTCATTCTGGCCGTATGCCCGCAAGACGATACCTTTGCGCAGTTCGGACATGGCGTCAATGTGATCCATCCAGTATTCATCTACCACCCGGAGCATCATGACCCGCTCCAGCTCTCGCATCAGCGGAGCGCCCAGCTCTGCTTCCTTCTTGGCATAGACATCAAATGCCCGGTCAGAGAGAGCCTGCACCAGCTCATCTGCGTGTTTGTGGGCCAATTCTTCTTCCGAGAAGGAGAACTCACCCTTTTGCAGAAATACCCCTTCAAAGGAGGCGAGAACGGTGTGCCACTCTTCCGCTGTGATGTGATGGCGTTCGCCCATGGCAGCGTGGACGGCGCTGGAGATGCCGGACGAAATCATAGATTCGATGGAGGACTTGAGATCTTCGCCATCCAGTACCTTCCGGCGCTGTTCGTAGATGACTTTCCGCTGGACGTTCATCACGTCGTCATATTCCAAAACCGATTTTCGGGACTGGAAGTTGCGGGATTCCACTTTCTTTTGGGCATTTTCAATGGCGTTGGATAAAATTTTCTGCTCGATGGGGGTATCTTCGTCAATCCCAAGGGTATCCATCATACCCATGATCCGTTCGGAACCAAACAGACGCATGATGTCATCTTCCAAAGAGAGGAAGAAGCGGGATTCACCCGGGTCGCCCTGCCGCCCGGCACGACCGCGCAGCTGGTTGTCGATCCGGCGGGATTCGTGCCGTTCCGTACCCAGAATGAACAGGCCGCCCGCCGCGCGGACCTTGTCCGCCTCGACTGCAATGACTTCTTTGTGCTTGGCTTCCACCGCCGTAAATTTGGCTCTGGCATCCCAAATTTCCGCATTGTCCGTTTCGGCAAAGCCGGTGGCCTCTGCCAATAGCTCTTCCGACATGCCGGACTTGCGCAATTCGGACTTTGCCAAATATTCCCCGTTGCCGCCCAGAACAATATCGGTACCACGGCCTGCCATGTTGGTGGCAACGGTCACAGCGCCGACTTTGCCGGCCTGGGCCACGATCTCCGCTTCTTTTTCATGGTGTTTGGCGTTTAGAACATTATGCTTGATGCCCCGTTGGGAGAGCAACTTGGATAAATACTCACTCTTTTCAATGGAAACGGTACCCACCAGAACAGGTTGGCCCTTTTCGTGGCAAGATGCAATCTGCTCAATGATAGCCCGGTATTTACCCGCTTCATTTTTATACACCAGATCGGGGTGGTCGTCTCGGACCATGGGCCGGTTGGTGGGAATCTCAATGACGTCCAATTCATATGTGTGGTTGAATTCCGGTTCTTCTGTCAAAGCGGTACCGGTCATACCGGAAAGCTTGCCATACAGACGGAAGTAGTTTTGGAAGGTGATGGTGGCAAGGGTCTTGCTCTCTCGGGCCACTTCCACTTTTTCCTTTGCTTCAATGGCCTGGTGGAGCCCTTCGGAGTACCGGCGGCCGTACATGAGGCGGCCGGTGAACTCGTCTACAATGATCACTTCTCCATCTTTGACCACATAGTCAATATCTCGTTTCATCAGGCCCCGGGCGCGAATGGCTTGGTTGATGTGATGGGAAAGGGTGGTGTTTTCCGGTGCGGACAGGTTGTCCAAATTAAAGTTTGACTCTGCCTTAGCGATGCCGCGGGCAGTCAAGGTGACGGAGCGGGCTTTTTCGTCTACCACATAGTCGGCGTCGATGTCTTCCGCTTCTTCTTCCTTTTCATCCACAGAGGCAATCCGCATTCCTTTTAATTTTGCCACAAAGGAGTCTACAATTTGGTACAGCTGCGTCGACTGCTCCCCTTGACCGGAGATGATCAGCGGGGTTCTGGCTTCGTCGATCAAGATGGAGTCCACTTCGTCCACGATGGCGAACGCATGGCCCCGCTGGACCATCTCGTTGGCATAGATGGCCATGTTGTCTCTCAAATAATCAAAACCAAATTCATTGTTGGTGCCGTATGTGATGTCGGCTGCATAGGCTGCGCGCCGGTCAGCGTTGGACACGTCGTGGACCACAAGCCCCACGGTGAGGCCCAAAAATCGGTGGACTTTTCCCATCCATTCACTGTCACGTTTGGCCAGATAGTCGTTGACGGTGACAATGTGGACACCTTCTCCGGTAAGGGCGTTTAAGTAGGCGGGCAACGTGGAGACCAAAGTCTTTCCTTCACCCGTTTTCATTTCGGCGATGCGGCCCTGGTGCAGGACGATGCCGCCGATGAGCTGCACAGGATAAGGCCGCATGCCCAGAACCCGGTCAGCCGCCTCTCGAACGGTGGCGAAGGCTTCCGGCAAAAGGTCATCCAACGTTTCTCCGTTTGCAAGACGTTCTTTAAATTCCGGGGTTTTTGCTTGCAGTTGGGCGTCCGAAAGTGCCTTATATTCATCAGAAAGGGACTCCACGCGAGCCACCAACGGGTGAATGCGTTTGAGCTCGCGAGAGCTGTGGGAACCAAATAGTTTTGAAGCAATGCCCATATCATTAAACACCTTTCATGGTTTCTTTTATAGTTTCTTTTTATACATCCTATCAGTATAGCACAAACAAAGAGGAGAAAAAAGAAGAGTTTGCAGATTCGATTGTGAATTTTTTGTAACAAGTGATTGTGTGTCAATTGGAGGGCGTTTGCTCTAAAAAATAGGACGCTTCCATGTCGGCGGTGGAAAGAGCAAAGGCAAGCGGATATTGGGACAGGGCACGGCCAATGGTACGGGTGTCTTCTGTGCCGGAAAAGCCCATGTGCCAGCGGATGGCAAATGCCTCGTCCCGCGTGAGGCGCAGGAAGCCGGTGATGATATAGACAGATTTTTCCCCATGGCCATAAGGAAGCATGTCTTCATAGAAAAAAGTAGGGACAGCAGTCCATTTGCCGTCTGGCCCTTTTACATTCCGGGTGCCGGGGATGTAGCAGTTGATTTTGCATACATCGTGGAGCAAAGCCGCAATGGCAATGGATTCCGGCGGATACTCCAGCTTGTAAACGTCCTTAACACGAGGACGGTCTAAATAGTTTAAAAGGCAATGATAAACATTTAGGCTATGGGCGGCGAGGCCGCCGGAGAATGCGTTATGATACTTGGCAGAGGCAGGCGCGGTGAAAAAGTCACTTTTGTGTTCCAAATAGTCCAGCAACGCGTCGCTGCCTGGTCTTGTAATCTGCTCTCGGTAAATCGAACAGAATTCTTCTTTTGTAGTCATGAGAGGAAGGCTCCTTTCCAAAATTCATCAGAGAATAAAGGGGCTTCAATTCCGTATGCAACAGAGGGAGAAACGCCCATGTAAACCTCCGGCGGATGATGCGCCGGAGATGGGATCATACCAGAATTAAGCGGTATGCCAAAGCGGCCAGTTCAACATTATATCACAAAGAAAGGGCAAAGGGGCAGGGGGAGAAAAAGTTTTTCTTGACAGGGCAAGGGGAATGTGCTATTCTATACAAGTCATCAAAAGCGCGCCGGAGTGGCGGAACTGGCAGACGCCCGGGACTTAAAATCCCGTGGGAGTATATCCCGTACCGGTTCGAGCCCGGTCTCCGGCACCAATTTCATATCGCGGGATGGAGCAGTTCGGTAGCTCGTCGGGCTCATAACCCGAAGGTCGGAGGTTCAAATCCTTCTCCCGCAACCAAACAGATACGGTAATTGATACATTTGTGTTGATTACCGTATCTCTTTTTATACCCGAAACGCTGATGTTTAAAACCTCCAGCTTTTATTGCCCTTGCCGGGGAGGATTTTGGCCTTACAATCCCATCTCTGCATCGGCCTGGTTCCCCTTTATGATTGCCCCCCCTAATTACATGACCGTATAGAGACAAAAGGTCTAGAAGCAGGTACGTTTTCACTGAAATGGTATAAAGATAGGAGACATGAAAACCCGTGTCTCCTATCTTTTGTTGTATACTTAGGAAGAGGTGAAAAGAATGAGCCGGGGATACGAATGCCGCTATTTATTTGCATCTTCCAATTCACCGGCATTGCGCGGGTTGGAAAAATGATCGATCACTTCATCTGTAAACAGTCCAATAGACATGGCGTTACCTTATTCGCCGCACGTATCATGATGCTGATGCTCATGACAAACAGAACCTGTTGTTTTGAGTTCGCCCTTTAGATAGTTCTCAACTGCTGTTTTTGCATCGCCAGAAGCTCCTACCACAACTTCGACGTTCCGTTCATTGAAGATATCAACCGCGCCACCGCCCATGCCGCCGCTGATGATGACATTTACGCCGCCGTCAGCAAGGAAATTCGGTAGAAAGCCTGGTTTATGACCTGGATTGGGTATGGATTTTTCATTCATGATTTTGCCGTTTTCCACATCGTAAATCAAAAAATTGATACAATGTCCAAAATGTTCCGTCACGTTTTTACCTTCCCCTGCAACTGCAATTCTCATTGTTTCTTTTTCCTCCGTTTTTTCTAATTTTTGAGCAATAGAGTCAAACCAATCCCCATCAAAGAACTCGATCATTCCTGTATCACAGGCAGCTGAAATTCTAGGATCGATAGGGAGCTTGGCAAGAACCTTAAGGTTATGCTTTTCAGCGATTTCATCCATATGGCTTTCACCGAATATTTTATATTCCTTACCGTTATCAGGGCATTTGAAATAGGACATATTTTCAACCAAGCCGAGAACCGGAATATTCATCATCTCGGCCATCTTAACTGCTTTTGAAACGATCATCGAAACCAGCTCCTGTGGGGAGGTTACGATAATAATTCCGTCAATGGTTAAGGACTGGAAAACGGTAAGGGGTACATCTCCGGTTCCGGGAGGCATGTCGATAAACATATAGTCCACATCGCCCCAAATAACATCTGTCCAGAACTGCTTGACGGTATTCCCGAGGATTGGGCCTCTCCAAAGAACGGGATCTGTATCGTTCGCCAAAAGAAGGTTGATGGACATAATGTCAATCCCGGTTTTGCTTTTCAGCGGATAAATGCCGAATTCACTGCCTGTCGCCTTTTCTTTTATACCGAACGCCTTGGGAATGGATGGTCCAGTAACGTCCGCGTCAAGAATCGCCACGTGATACCCCAATCGTTTCATGGTAACGGCAAGCATGGAGGTTACCGAGGATTTGCCAACGCCGCCTTTGCCGCTGACAATGCCGATGACCTTTTTGATGACGCTCAGCTCATGCGGCTTTTCCCTGAAATCGGTTTTTGCTTCTTTTCTGTCTGTGCAGTCTTCTCCGCAGCTGCTACAGCTCTGATTGCAGTTTTCACTCATTGCTTCGAACTCCTTACATGTAAATTGCTATTTGCTCTCCGGTAGATATATAGTGGATGGTTTCACCCATAATAGCTTTCAAACGGGTATAGGATTCAATGCCTGTACAGTGGCAGGTGTAATATTGCGCGTGGGTTTTCAGCAGGAATTTTCCGATGTCATCCACAATGTCCGGAGCTTCGTTCTGTTTCGTTCCGTGGTTGTAAAGATGAAATCCTCCGATGACATAGTCGGGTTGGCCACCTGTTTCCATTTTGAATTGATCGATTATATTTATGATTCCGTTATGCGCACATCCAGCGATCAGCAGAGTTTTTCCGTTTTCGCTTATAATCAGGTTTTGTTCATGCGCGAAATCGTCCGGAACGAAAGCATCGCCGTCTTTCACAAACAAGTCCGTGTTGCCGGAAGGGACAAGCTGTTTGGCCTTAACACCGGAAAATAATTCGAGTCCCTCATCAATAGCAAAGTGGTCACCACAGAACACAAGCCGATCATTTGACAGCAAAGTTTCATCCAGCCCAATATACGCTTTTGCGCCGGCCGCCCTGTTCGCATAATGTGTTTCAAAGGCTCTCTGATGCAGGTAGACCTTGGCCCGGCTATTGATGCCGAGGAATGTTTTCAATCCACCGCCGTGGTCATAGTGGCCATGAGAAATCACGGCCAGATCAACCTTTGCCAAATCAATGCCCAGCTTCCCGGCATTTTCGGCAAAAAGGCCGCTTGCGCCGGTATCAAACAGAATCTTGTGCGTTTCCGTTTCAATATAAAGGCTGAGGCCGTGTTCGCTGCCAAGCTTGTCTGAAGACGTTAAATTTTCTGATAATACCGTTATAATCATGCGATAGGACATTCACTTTCTTGGAAGAGCAGCTTCATGGTGCTGCTGAAGACTTTTTTTACGGCAAAGCCGGAGGGACAATCAACATCCACTATGGCAAGGCCGTTGTTTGTTGCTGTTACCGCGTCCGGGTCAAATGGGATCTTGCCCGTAAATGAAAGACCTTTTTCTATACAGAATTCCTCAATTCTTTCTGCATTTGCCGGGTTCGTGTCATATTTATTGATGCATACGCCAATTTTTGTCTGGAACGTCTCTGCGGTTTTTATGATGCGCTCCATATCGCTGATTCCCGAAATGGATGGCTCCGCAACAATCAAGACCATATCAACTCCGCTGAGAGAAGCAATGACGGGACAGCCGATGCCCGGCGAACCATCGATAATAGCCAGCTTGGTATCCGGCCTCACAGGAGTGTTTATTTGCTTTTTAACTTCGGTTACAAGCATCCCCGAAGTGCCGCTTCCCATTTTTAACTGTGCGGTTGAAAAGACTTTGTTATTGTCAGCATATAGCATGAGTTCTCCCGCCACATCAGGCTTTAAAGAAACCGCACCCGCAGGACAGACGGCTTCACAAACACCACAGCCTTCGCAGGCAAAGGGATCAACCTGAAAGCCGTTTTCATGGGAAATGGCATCGAATCGACAATTTTCTTTACACAGTCCGCATTCCATGCACTGATCTGCATCTATTTCAGCTTTTGGCATCCCGTTATAGCCCGTTCGTTCCGGCTGGACGTTCTGCCCCATGATAAGATGAAGATTTGGTGCGTCGACATCACAATCGGCATAGGCTTTTGCCATTGAAAGCGTGATAAAAGCGCTGGCAATCGTTGTTTTTCCGGTGCCGCCCTTACCGCTCAGAATCAACAGCTGTTTCATGTCGCACCTCCTTCATTACGGTTTCAAGCAAGGAGGTAAACAACGCCCGAAACCGTTCGCTTTCCCTTGCGGCTATTTTGGCGTCTGAATTCAGCGTTCCAAGCTCGGTGTGAAAGGGGATCTTGCCTAATATGGGAATGTTTTTATCCATACAAAATTTTTCTGCGGGGTTTTTGCCGTTGAGGCATTTATTCAGCACAACCCCATACGGCTTTTTAAACAGCCTGACCAGATCATATACCATGTTAAGGTTATGAACGCCGAACACCGTCGGCTCGGCAACCAGTATGCAATAGTCCGCGTCCTTGATGCTTTCCATGACGATGCAGGCGCTCCCTGGGGGGCAGTCGATAAAAGTGGGAAGCTCTTCATGGGAAAGGCTTTCTTCCAAAAGCTTTTTTATGATCGGGATTCCGGATGCTTGGCCTGTATTCAATATCCCGGTAGTTACCGTCACATGGTTGGAAACGCCTTTCTGAACTGTTCCAATCAGCTTCTCTTTCTCGCTGATTGCTTTTTCCGGGCAGAGCAACATGCAGCCGCCGCAGGAATGGCACACCTCTTCAAAGACATATGGTTTGTTCTTGATCAGGGCAAGTGCGTTGAATTTGCAGAAATCAACGCACTTGCGGCAGCCGTTGCATAGGATTTCGTTGATGACGGGAATTTTCACCATGATATCTTCCTCGCGGGTAACCTGGGGTTTGAAAAACAGGTATCCGTTAGGCTCTTCAACGTCACAGTCGATATAAACGGATTTCCCGGCAACGGCAGCCAGATTAACGGAAACCAGTGTCTTCCCTGTGCCGCCCTTACCGCTTAGCACAGCAATTTTTGCGGGCTTATTTTCCATGACCGTGAAATCCGGGGTGAAAATCACTGAGCAAAACCAGCTGTTCGGCTATCAATGCGTCAATGTTTTGCTGAACTGTTCCAGGTATCGATTTATATGCCAAAACCTCTGATTTGCGCAAGACTTTTTCCGCGTTTTCACCACAGCGGGGCGTCAACAGTGCTTTCACACCGTGATCTGCTATTACCTGAGCCGCTCTGATTCCGGCTCCGCCCTGGCTGGCGACGGCGCTGTTGTCAAGGCAATAGCTTTCTTTTGTGACTGTATCATAGAAAAGGAAATATGGAGCACGCCCAAAGGACGGGCACACGTTTGATTCCAAGCTTTGTTCATTGACTGGTATCGCTATTTTCATCTGAATCCTCCGTTCTAATCGTCTTTCAATTATTTTCAGCTTCGGCCTCTTTTTCAAAGTCTTTGCCGCATCTATGCCGACGGCAACCTCTTTTGCCGCAGCCGCTTCCCCTGTCGTCACAGAGCTGATATTCGCCGCCTTCAATCCAGAGCAATTTCCCGTTGACCAAAGAATCTGCGAGCTTTTTCCTTGCATCAATATAAGTTCCCTGGACGGTTGTGCGGGAAATGTTCATTTGATTGGCGCACTCTTCTTGTGTGAAGCCTTCTAAATCAATCAGTCTTATGGTTTCATATTCGTCAATCGTCATATTGACTGTGTTTGCCGCATCAACTGGATAGTCAAGCGGTCCAAAGCGACTGCTGTCGGGAAGGCAGCAGACTTTCCTCCATTTTCTGGGTCTCGCCATGCATGATTCACCTCACTTAACACCAGAAGCAACCCGAAATAATCGGGTTACTTCTGCTGCCCTCACAAGTTTTCTAAATGCTTCTCCATGACTTCAAGTCGATTTTTCAGGGCATCTCTTTGTTCTTGCAGTAGCTCTTTATGTGTTTTAGAGGAGGCGTGATTTGCGACAACGCCTCTTCCGGACCTGCGTCCAAAACCGTGCCTGCAAGCAAACCCAAGTCCGAATCCCGGCCCAAGGCCAGTGCCACGCTTAACTGTCTTAGCACCTGCGCGCAAGGGAAGCCCTCTTGCGGTCATTGATCCTGCGCCCATTGGGCCAGTTCCATCTCTCCTTGGCATATCATTCACCTCCTTATAGTTTTCGGCATATGCCGATTACAACCATTATTATACAGAATTATTGGCATATGTCAATAACTAATTTACTCCAACGCAAAAAAATAAGAGTACCAACGGAAGTCGTGGCTGCCATTGGTATTTTTTGATAGTTATACTGGTTTTTCTGTTGCTATATTCTCTTGCAGAATCATAATCAGGAGATGCGGAACGGTTTGACTGACCGAATGGAGGGCAGAATAATGGAGAATGACAGGGCATATTTTGTAATTGGAAGAAAAAACTATTGCAAATCAATCAAATATCCTATATAATGCAACAGCGAAGAGGAGAACAGTTCTTCTTAGCAGTGAATTTTTGACCATCCGCTCTTTTATGAGGGATTAAGGCCAGACGGACAGCCGGGTCAAAAGCCGAAACTGGCAACTTTGTTGCCTTATTGATCGAGCCATCGGGTTCGGAACTTTATGGGTTGGCTGCATATCAGCCATGTGCAATCGTTTGCGCAAACACTTATAACGGTCAATAAGAGTAGTAAAAGTAATTCTTGCTATATAGACTCTGATCACCTCAAATGCTGAAAATGCGCCTGCTGTCTCTTTTGGGAAGAGCTCTGCCAAGCGCGGAATAACAGTATATTTGACTGTATTGCCCGGGTGTGTTGCTGTAATGTTTGTACAGCTTTGCATTCGGGCTTTTTTGTATTGTAATTTTAAATGATAGGGAGACGGCAGTATGGAAAATAAACTGAAGCTGTATGGATTCAATAACCTGACAAAATCCCTCAGCTTTAATATTTATGATGTTTGCTACGCGAAAACGGAGCGGGAGCAGCGGGAGTATATCGCCTATATTGATGAGCAATATAATTCGGACAGGCTGACTAGCATCATGCACCACCTTGCCGATATGATCGGCGCGCAGGTGCTGAATGTGAGCAAGCAGGATTACGACCCCCAGGGTGCCAGCGTGACCTTGCTTCTGGCAGAGGAGTCCATGCAGGTGCCCACTGATGACACCATTTTGGCGCACCTTGACAAAAGCCATATTACGGTTCACACGTTTCCCGAATACCACCCCGAAACCTGCATTGCGACGTTCCGGGTTGATATCGACATCGCCACCTGCGGCCACATTACGCCTCTGCATACCCTGGATTATCTCATCGGCAGCTTTGACTCTGACATCATCACCGTCGATTACCGTGTGCGTGGATTTACCCGTAATATGGATGGGCAAAAAGTATTTATGGACCATAAAACCACTTCCATTCGGGATTTTATTGATCCGAAAATCCTTCATGAATACGACATGATTGATATCAATGTATATGAAGCAAATCTGTTCCACAGCAAAATGATGTTAAAGGAACTGAATTTGCAAAATTATCTTTTCAATACCGATATTTATGAGCTTTCGCCGCGGGTGCGGCTTTCTATCATGGAAAGCCTACACAGGGAGATGCTTGAGATTTTCAGCGGGCGGAACATCTATTGAGAAAGTTAGTTTCAGGAAAAGAGGATGATTGTGCATTGGAGAAACTGAACCAATCCCGTGCGCCTCTGATGGAAGCGCTTGAAGGCTTTAAAGCAATGCGGGTCGTTCCGTTTGACGTTCCAGGCCACAAGCGGGGAAAGGGCAACCCGGAGCTGACGGCTTTCCTCGGCAAAGACTGCCTGAACGTGGATGTAAACAGCATGAAGCCGCTGGACAACCTCTGCCACCCGGTCAGCGTGATCAAAGAAGCTGAGGAGCTCGCCGCCGAAGCTTTCGGCGCGGCCCACGCGTTTTTTATGGTGGGGGGAACCACCTCTGGCGTGCAAAGCATGGTGCTGACAGCTTGCGGCAAGGGAGATAAACTCATTCTGCCGCGCAACGTGCACCGCAGCGTCATCAATGCCATGATCCTGTGCGGGGCGATCCCCATTTATGTGAACCCCGAAATGGACGAGCATCTGGGAATTTCGCTGGGAATGAGCCTGGCGGGCGTCAAAGATGCGGTTGCCGCCCACCCGGATGCAAAAGCGATTTTGGTCAACAACCCGACTTATTACGGCATCTGTTCCAATATCGCCGAAATTACAAAAATTGCCCACGACCATGGTATGCTGCTGCTTGCGGACGAAGCACACGGCACGCATTTTTACTTTGGAAAGAATTTGCCGATTCCTGCCATGCGGGCGGGGGCCGACATGGCTGCGGTCAGCATGCATAAGTCCGGCGGTTCGCTGACGCAGAGCAGTCTGCTGCTTGCCGGGCCGAACATGAATTCCAATTATGTCCGGCAGGTGATCAACCTGACCCAGACGACCAGCGGAAGCTACCTGCTACTTTCCAGTCTTGATATTTCCCGCAGGAATCTCGCCCTGCGCGGCAGAAAGATATTTGACCACGTGCAGAACCTGACGGCGTATGCCCGTGATGAAATCAACCGCATCGGCGACTATTACGCTTACGGAAAAGAACTGGTCAACGGCGATACGGTTTTCGATTTTGATGCAACAAAGCTGAGCGTGAACACGCTGGGCATCGGCCTGGCCGGAATCGAGGTTTACGATATCTTGCGCGACGAGTACGACATTCAGATGGAGTTTGGTGACCTTGGCAATGTCTTAGCCTATGTGTCTGTGGGAGATCGGGAACGGGACATGGAACGCCTTGTCAGCGCACTTGCCGATATCCGACGCCGTTATCAACGGGACAAGGCCGACCTAATGAAGCAGGAATACATTGCGCCGCAGGTCGAGATTTCACCCCAGGAAGCGTTTTACGCACCGAAGGTCAGCCTGCCGATTGACCAGACCTGCGGGAAAATCTGCAGCGAATTTGTCATGTGCTACCCCCCCGGCATTCCCATTCTTGCGCCGGGCGAGCGCATTACAAAGGATATTCTGAACTATATCCGCTACGCCGGTGAAAAAGGCTGTTCATTGACCGGGCCGGAGGATTTGAATATACAGTGGCTCAACGTAATCAAAGGAGTTTAAAATGTCTTTAACATTTACGGAAATGCACACGCCCCGCGTGGGGCTTTCGATTGCAGTCCAGCGTCAGCTTTGCTGTGAACAGAGTGAATTTCAGCGTATCGAAATCTTTGAAAGCGAAGAATTTGGAAGATTCCTCACGTTGGACGGGTACATGATGTGCACGGAGAAAGATGAATTCATTTATCATGAAATGATGGTTCATGTACCCATGGCGGTCAATCCAAGTGCCCGGCGCGTGCTGGTGATCGGCGGGGGCGACGGCGGTGCAGTGCGTGAGCTTTGCCGCTACCCTTCCGTGGGGCACATCGACCTTGTGGAAATTGACCGGCGGGTCGTGGAGCTTTGCGCGCAGCACCTGCCGGCCATTTCGTCGGCACTGAACGATCCGCGGGTGACCATGCATTTTCAGGATGGCCTGCGCTTTGTGCGGGGCTGTGAAAATGAATATGACCTGATTCTGGTGGACTCCACCGACCCATTCGGGCCGGGCGAGGGGCTTTTTACCCGTGAGTTTTACGGGCACTGCTTCAAGGCGCTGAACGCAGATGGCATTATGGTAAATCAAAATGAAAGTCCATTTTACGAGGACGATGTGAAGGCGATGCAGCGGGCGCACCAGCGCATTGCTGCCACCTTCCCGGTCTGCCGCCTCTATCAGGCGCATATTCCGTCGTACCCTTCCGGTCACTGGATGTTTGGCTTTGCTTCCAAAGGACTGCACCCCATTCGAAATATGCAGACAGAATCATGGAACTCATTGCACCTGGCCACCCGGTATTATAATACGAACCTGCACAGGGCTTCGTTTGCGCTGCCGACTTATGTGGAGGAGTTGATGAAAGATGTTGAATAGTAGTCTGACCGGGTTTATGGGCTGTAACGCTTCTTATGAAGAAGCCGAAATCGTTTTGTTCGGTGCGCCGTTCGATTCCACGGCAAGCTTTCGCCCGGGCACCCGCTTTGCCAGCCGCGCCATGCGTGAAGCCTCTTTCGGGCTGGAAACCTACAGCCCGTATCTGGATGCGGACCTAGAGGACCGTGCCGTGTTTGACGCGGGGGACCCCGAACTCTGCATCGGTGACAGCGCCCTTGCCTTAGGGGAGATTGGGCGGGTCAGCAGGCAGATTTTCAGCGACGGGAAACTGCCGGTGCTGCTGGGCGGGGAGCACCTGGTCACGCTGGGTGTTGTCCGGGAGGCGGTTAAAAAATATGCTGATTTGCACATCATTCATTTCGATGCGCACACCGATTTGCGGGAGGATTACCTGGGCGCCCGCCTTTCCCACGCGACGGTGCTGCGCCGCTGCTGGGAGTTGCTCGGCGACGGCCGCATTCATCAGTTCGGCATCCGTTCCGGGCTGAAAGCAGAATTTGAATGGTCCAAAGATCACACGTTCCTGCACCGCTTCGGGTTTGAAGGGCTGGAGCAGACCGTTCGGTCCCTTTCGGGCCAGCCGGTTTATTTGACAGTCGATCTGGATGTCATGGATCCTTCGGTGTTTCCGGGTACCGGAACGCCGGAGCCGGGCGGCGTAACGTTTTTGGAGCTGATGACCGCGGTGCGCACCGTGGCCCAGGGCTGCAATCTCATCGGAGCCGATTTGGTGGAGTTAAGCCCCGCGCTGGACCAAAGTGGTGTATCCACCATTGTGGCATGCAAGCTGCTGCGTGAGCTGCTGCTGGAACTTCCCCATCAAAAGAAAAACAACATTTGAGGATGAAGGAGATATATTATTATGGGAAAAGCGTTAATCATCGGTTGTGGCGGGGTCGCCGGCGTGGCGATTGAGAAATGCTGCCAGAATTCCGAAGCATTTACGGAAATCTGCATTGCAAGCCGCACCAAGTCAAAATGCGACGCGCTTGCCAAGAAGCTTTCTGGTTCCGCAACGAAAATTACAACGGCGCAGGTAAATGCGGACGATGTAGACGAGCTGATCGCACTGATTGAAAGTGTAAAGCCGGATGTGGTTCTGAATCTGGCGCTGCCGTATCAGGATCTTCACATCATGGACGCATGCCTGGCCACAAAGACCAGCTATGTAGACACCGCCAACTACGAGCCGGAAGACACGGCGAAATTTGAGTACAAATGGCAGTGGGCGTACCGGGAAAAGTTTAAGGAAGCCGGCATTATGGCACTTTTGGGCAGCGGATTTGACCCAGGGGTGACCGGCGTGTTTTCCGCTTACGCCATGAAGCATCAGTTTGATGAAATTCATGAAATTGATATTCTGGACTGCAACGGCGGTGACCACGGTTACCCGTTCGCCACGAATTTCAACCCTGAAATCAATATCCGTGAGGTTTCCGCAAAGGGAAGCTATTGGGAAAACGGGCATTGGGTCGAAACCGAGCCAATGGAAATCAAACGGGAGTACGACTTCAAGGGGGTGGGTAAAAAGGACATGTACCTGCTCCACCACGAGGAGCTGGAAAGCCTTGCGCTGAACATCAAGGGGATCAAACGAATTCGCTTTTTCATGACGTTCGGGCAGAGCTACCTGACCCACCTGCGCTGCCTGGAAAATGTGGGCATGACCAGCATCGAACCCATCAACTACAACGGCATGGAAATTGTCCCCCTTCAGTTTTTGAAGGCCGTCTTGCCCGACCCGGCTTCCTTGGGGCCGCGTACCGTGGGAAAAACGAATATCGGCTGCATTTTCCGCGGCGTAAAAGATGGAAAAGAAAAAAATTATTACCTCTATAATATCTGCGACCATCAGGAATGCTACCGTGAGGTGGGCAGCCAGGCCATCAGCTACACCACCGGCGTGCCGGCTATGATCGGCGCAATGCTGGTGATGAACGGCACCTGGTTCAAACCCGGTGTATTCAATATTGAAGAGCTGGATCCCGACCCGTTCATGGACGCGCTGAACAAATGGGGGCTGCCCTGGGAGGAGGATTTCTCCCCGGTTCTGGTGCCGTAAGATGCCGCAAAATTTTGATTCCCTGTCCACGCCGTGCTATGTGGTAGATGAGTCTTTGCTGCTGAAGAACCTGGAGATTCTAAATTCGGTGCAAGAGCGCAGCGGCGCGAAAATCCTGCTGGCGCAAAAAGCATTTTCCATGTTTCGCGTGTACCCACTGCTGGCGCAGTATCTTTGCGGCACGGCAGCCAGCGGGCTCTATGAAGCAAAACTGGGGCGAGAGACATTCGGCGGCGAGGTGCACACGTTCAGCCCTGCGTTCCGCGAGGACGAGTTTGATGAAATTTTGGAAGTCTCCGACCATATTATTTTCAACAGCATTTCACAGTGGAAACGCTTTTCCTCCCGTGCAAGAAAGGCGGGAAATCAGTGTGGCCTGCGCGTGAACCCGGAGCGCTC
>JAQWCP010000160.1 GCA_028705905.1 Oscillospiraceae bacterium | reverse complement strand
CCAATACCACACCTGAATTTTGGAAGTGCCCACTGAGCTATTTCTATACCATTTCCGTCAAACAGGTCAAAAAACGCCCCTGGCTTCAGACCTTGTTTTTGAGAAGTCCATCTTGCAGTCTTGGAAAAATAATGGTATACTGGCTCTATTCAAACTAAAAAGAACCCAAAAAGGCACTGATGAGCAGAGTAGCCCAACACAAAAGAAATGCAGGCAGAACCCGCTCAAAAAGCCGCTGGTTGGTGGAAAATCGGTCTGGCATCGAAGGAAAAATATCTAAAATTGCCACTCGAACGAGGACCGCTTCCTTCAGTAGGCTCGGCTACGGTGGCGCGTTAGCCCCAAAATACATCATGGTGCGCGATTGAGGGAATTAGGTCGTCCAATTAACTTTGGGTGGTCCCACGGAAGACTTGTATTGTCAAAGTCTTTCGTTTCAAAAAGAAATTTCTTTTTGGGACGAAAGACTTTTTTCGTTTCAAAAGAGAACGGCATTTCCAATCTCCATAGAAAAAACGGAAAGGAACAAATGATATGAATGAAAGAAAGCGAACCTGTTACTGTGGAGCGCTAGGGGAAGCGGATGTTGGAAAAACAATAGAAGTAGAAAAAATTGCGACATTGGCACAGCTTTCCCTTTCCCATGGGGAAAAGGTCACCATTGAGCAAGATATGAATGCCATTTTGGACTTTGCAAACCAGCTATTGGAAGTGGATACCACAGGAATGGAAGCCACCGCGCATATTATGCCAGTTTATAATGTATTCCGCGCTGATGAAATTACACCGAGTTCCGACCGCACTGAATTATTCCAAAACGCCAAAACGCAAGCAGACGGTTATATCACGGTTCCCCGCATTTTGGAATGAGAGAGGGGGGTGAACATGTCAGCACTGATTGAAAAAACGTTATTTGAATTATCCAATGGACTTGCTGCAAAAGAATTTTCCTCTGTTGAGGTAACGAAGGCATATCTGGATGCCATTGAATCGAAAGAACCTGACGTAAAAGCGTATCTCACTGTGGATGCGGAGGGTGCGCTTGCCACCGCAAAGGATGTGGATGAACAGAGAATGCAGGGGAAGGCACTCTCCCCTCTCGCTGGCATTCCGGCCGGAATTAAAGACAATATCTGCACCCGGGGCCTGCGCACCACCTGTGCTTCTAAAATGCTGGCAGAGTTCCGCCCGCCCTATGACGCGTCCGTCATCGAAAAATTAAAACAATCTTCCTATGTGCTGCTGGGTAAGTTGAACATGGATGAATTTGCCATGGGGTCTACGACGGAAAATTCCTATTTTCAAGTAACCAAAAACCCCAGAAATTTAAGTTGTGTCCCCGGCGGCAGCTCTGGCGGCTCCGCCGCTGCCGTGGCCGCCTTGGAAGCAGCTTATACTTTGGGGTCCGACACCGGTGGTTCCATTCGTCTTCCCGCTTCTTTTTGCGGTGTGGTCGGCATGAAGCCGACATATGGAACCGTGTCCCGATACGGCCTTGTCGCGTTTGCTTCCTCCTTGGATCAAATTGGACCGTTGACCAAAGATGTACGGGATAACGCTATGGTTTTAAACGCCATTTCAGGTCACGATCCCCGTGACCCTACCTCACTTAATCAGGATGTCCCGGACTATATGGCTGGGTTGAAAAAGGGTGTGAAAGGCCTAAAGATTGGGTTGCCAAAGGAATTCTTCGGAGGGGGTATCCACCCAGAAGTCAAGCACGCTGTTCTCACCGCCGCTTCCAAATTAGAGGCACAGGGCGCTCAGCTTCTCGATGTTTCTATGCCCTCCATTGAACACGCTCTCGCTGCGTATTATGTTATTTCCAGTGCAGAGGCTTCATCCAACCTGGCTCGGTTTGACGGCGTGCGGTATGGATATCGTAGCAAACAGTTTGATGACATGGACTCCCTTTACCAAATGTCACGCAGTGAAGGATTCGGCCCAGAGGTGAAACGCCGAATTATGCTGGGTACCTTTGCCCTCAGTTCCGGGTATTACGATGCATATTACAAAAAAGCTTTGCAAGTGCGAAGCCTCGTCATGAAAGAATTTTCTGCCGTGTTGGAAACATGTGATCTCATTCTCTCCCCTGTTGCGCCAACGGTTGCATACCGGATCGGGGAAAAAACGCAAAATTCTGTAGAGATGTATATGGGGGACGCCTATACAGTTCCTGTCAACATCGCAGGTGTTCCAGCACTTTCCTTGCCCTGTGGCAAAGATTCCGATGGCATGCCCATCGGAATGCAGCTTATCGGCCGCCATTTTTCAGAGCCATTGCTCTATCAAGCGGGGTATGCCTTTGAACAAAACGGAGGTGCCAAATGATACGACAATATGAAATGGTCATTGGATTGGAAGTCCACGTGGAACTGTCCACCAAAACGAAACTCTTTTGTGGGTGCTCCACCGCGTTTGGCGCCGAACCAAACACCCAGTGCTGCCCTGTCTGCACCGGGATGCCCGGTGCGTTGCCTGTACTGAATCAGACTGTGGTGGACTATGCGGTAAAAGCCGGACTTGCCACCCATTGTCACATCGCATCCCATTCCAAGCAAGACCGAAAAAATTACTTTTACCCCGACCTGCCAAAAGCATATCAAATTTCCCAATACGATCTTCCGCTTTGTGAACACGGCCACCTTGAAATTGAAAGTGCCCACGGCAGCAAACAAATCGGCATTACAAGAATCCACATCGAAGAAGACGCGGGGAAACTGGTGCATAATAAAAAACATGGAACGATGATTGATTACAATCGCTGCGGTATCCCTTTGATTGAAATTGTTTCGGAACCGGATCTCCGCTCCGCAGAAGAAGCCAAATCCTATTTGCAAAAATTGAGAGCCATTATTCTCTATACCGGCATTTCCGACTGCAAAATGAACGAGGGTTCCTTCCGCTGTGATGTTAACCTATCCGTACGCAAGGCAGGTACCCACGTGCTGGGTACCCGGACAGAGATGAAAAACCTCAACTCATTCCGATCCATTGTCCGCGCCATTGACTATGAATACAAACGGCAAGTGGAGGCCTTGGAAGCCGGGGAGGAAATTGTTCAGGAAACCAGGCGGTTTGACAAGAACGACGGAAAAACCCATTCGATGCGTCGGAAGGAAAACGCCAACGATTACCGTTATTTCCCCGACCCAGACCTGCCACCCATTTATTTGACGGAAGAAACAATTGCTTCACTTGAAGCGCAAATTCCCACCCTGCCCGATGCAAGAAAAAAAGTCTATATGGAGCAATATGGACTCAGCGCATATGATGGAGAATGTTTGACTACAGAAAAAGCCATTGCCGATTATTTTGATCAGGCAGTGATGCAAACAAAGTATCCAAAACTATTATCCAATCTGATGATATCAGAATTATGTAAGCTCTTGCCACCTGATAGCGATTCCCTTGACTTGGAGCCGGCCTACATGGCCTGGTTAGCTGACTTATCCGGCGATGAAATCATCAATAGCAGTACAGCTAAAAATCTAGTGCAAGAAGTTTACACGCAAAAAACCAATCCCGAAACCATTGTCAAAGAGCGCGGATTGGAGCAAATCAGTGACGTTTCCATTTTGCAGCCCATCGCCGAAGCGGTGCTGGCCGCCCACCCCAAATCTGTAGCCGACTATCAAAAAGGAAAAACGGCTGCTTCAAAAGCGCTCATTGGTCAGGTCATGGCCCAAACCAGGGGCAAAGGAAACCCCCAAAAGATCCAGGAAATTATATTCGGCTTGCTATCAAAAACCTAAAAATCTGGCCATTCAGAATATTCTGAATGGCCAGATTTTTCATTTGCTTCAAACTCTCCTTGACATCATGTTCCACATGTTATAAAATAATTCCAATGATTATATTTTGTAATTTTTGTTACGAGGAGAAAATAATGGAAAAGATTGCGCTTTTGATTGATTCCGGAACAGATGTACCAGATCAATATGTAAAACAATACAATATGTATACGCTGCCATTGCTGATCAACTATGCTGATCGAGAATATCAGGATAAGATCGACATCACAGCCCAAGAGGTATATGACCGCTTGGAAACCGAGATCCCCACCACTTCCCTGCCTTCTATGGAACGCATTCATCAGATGTTTACCGAAATCATAAATGCCGGGTATCAAAAACTAATTGTTGTCACTATTTCCAGCGGCCTGAGCGGAACAT
Source organism: Oscillospiraceae bacterium (assembly GCA_028705905.1). Taxonomy (GTDB): domain Bacteria; phylum Bacillota; class Clostridia; order Oscillospirales; family Oscillospiraceae; genus RGIG529. The sequence continues at coordinate 467 of JAQWCP010000160.1, read as the reverse complement.
ACAATGCCATTCGGCTGGTGTCCCAGTCGTATCCCCAATTGGAAACGTTCCTGTTGGACACAAAAAACATTGGAATTGGTGCCGGTCTTTTTGCCATTGCCGCAGCGGAGTGTATGGAGCGCGGGATGCCGTTTGAAGCCATTGTAGCAAAACTAAAAGAAGAAATTGCACAGACAAAAATCTTTTTCTGTGTGAAAACATTGGAATATTTAAAAAAGGGCGGCCGAATCGGAAAAGTACCCTACGTATTTGGCACCGCTCTCAATTTGCGCCCCATTATTTCATGCAATCAGGACGGCGTTTATTACACCGTTCGCCTGGTGCGGGGGCGGACACACCCATGGCACAAAGCATTGGAATTGGCAGCAAAATTTGCAGACCAATTTGAATCGTATCATATCGCCATTGCAGACGGTGGAGCACCGGAAGAGGCGGAGGCCATTGCCAAAGAAATCACGGCGGCGTTC
>JAQWCP010000008.1 GCA_028705905.1 Oscillospiraceae bacterium | reverse complement strand
CCGCCTGCGTTATTTTTGGAATCATACGCCATCCTCCCTATACACATACAATAGCCAGGCAACGCCATGGCTGTGTTGCTCATCAAACCACTTCCAGATTTCCTCGCGGTGTGTTTCAGCTGGAAAAGTGAGGAACGAAGCTTCTATGCGCTCTGTGTCCAAGTTCATTGGCACATCTGCAAACTCACGCCAAGACGCCTCAAGGCATAGATCGCGCGCTGCAACCGTTTCCTTTTGCGATAACAGGGCGCAGTTTTCAGCGTTCCTCATAGTAATCCTCCAAATCCTCACAATCGAGGCAGATACAGCTTTTATCCTGTTCCTCATGATAGAAACAGTAATTATCACCGCAGATGCTGACCTCCGTGTTATCAGGGAGGTTTTCTATCAATTTACGCAGTTCACCGACAGTTTTGAATTGGCGGCGTTTGGCTATATCATACATATTCATATCTCCTTTTTGATGGGCGGGAGAGCGCCGCACCGGCGCTCTCCCCATAATTACATATTGATTTATGCGCTTTCAGCCATTCGGAAGAACTCCGCAGGCGTCAGGACTGCTACACCAAGCGAACGAGCCTTTTCCAGCTTGCTGCCGGCATTTTCGCCGCAGACAAGGTAGTCGGTGTTTTTGCTCACTGAGCTGCCGGGCTTGGCTCCATAGGACACAATTTTTCCGTTAATTTCATCTCTTGTGTACGGCTCCACCTTGCCGGTGACAACAATGGTCTTTCCGGCAAACGGATTGCTGTCGGTCCCAATTTCAATAACTGTTTTCTTCTCAATGTTCATCATTTTTTGTAGCTCCTCCCATAAATTTCTGTTTTCTTCATCTTTGAACCACTCATGGATATTGCGGTGCAGCGTTTCCCCAAAGTCGGGAAGCTGCGTGAAATCATACCCGCTGTCCACGGCAGATTCAAACTCGTTCAGATTGCCGCCAAATTGGCGGGCGAGCTCTCTGCTGGCGGTATTGCCAATCATGGGAATATCCATGGAAATCAGATACCGCTCAAAGGTCGTGTCACGGCTGTGCTGAATGGCGTTCCAAAGCCGCTGCCATGATTTTTCTCCAAAGCCGTTCATGCGGACGATCTCGTTTTGATGCTTGTCCAGCCGGTACACATCCATGAAGGTGTGCAGCCAGCCTCGCCCGATAAACTGCTCCAATGTCGCCTCTGAAATACCGTCGATGTTCATTGCCTTTTTACCGACAAAGTGGACAAAGCGGCGCAGATGGCGCATCCCGCAATCAGGATTATCGCAGAACAGCGTTTTGGTGCTTTTGCCGCTTCCGTTTCTGCTTCTGTGGATATTGGTCGGGTTCCCACAGCAGGGGCATACCTTTGGGATCAGCACATCCTCGTTGAAGCGACCCCGATCCAGATTTTCCTCAACATGCGGGATAATCATATTTCTTTTGGACACCAGCATGCGGCACCCTGGCATCAGCTCCAAAGCCTTGATAAAGGACAGGTTGTGAAGGCTGGCCCGTGATACATCGCAGCCATCGATTTCAACCACATCAAAAATGGCGACCGGTGTTATTTCGCCGGAGCGTGAGGGAGTCCATTCCACGGAGCGAAGCACGCTGCGGTGAAGACCGTCCTCAAACTTAAAAGCGAGACCATCCTTGAAGTGGTGCCCGGTGCGGCCGCAGGTCCTGGAAAAAGCAATGTCGTCATAGCTGAGCACAAGCCCGTCTATGGGCAGATCATCGTCCGCCGCTTTATCCCGCAGCACCTTTATATGAAGTTCCATCATATCCGGCGTACCTCCGGAAAATTGGATCATGCGCAGCTTTTCAAAACCACACTCCTTGAGTCTTACCAGCTTTGCACGCTTGCTGCCTACTAGCTCTGCGGTTTCATCAAATCCCTCTAAAACAGAGAAGGGGATAAAACTGACGCAGCGGCGGGCGCACACCGCCGAATCAAAGGCGCGGACGGAGCCGGCGGCCAGATTGCGGCTGTTCTTATACGGCTCTCCCGTGCTGTCGAGGAGTTCACCCTTCAATCGCTCAAAATCGCTGTTGTGGATAAACGCCTCTCCCACGACAACCAATCGCTTCTCATAGGGGATCGTCTGCGGTATGCCGGAGATAACACGGACATTATGCGTAATATCCTCACCAATCTCACCATCCCCACGGGTAGACGCTCTTTGCAGGACACCGCCTTCATAGATCAGCTCAATGGTCAGACCATCCAGCTTCAGCGACAGATTGACGGTGTGCTGCCCCTGAAAGGAAATCAGATCCTCAATGTTCTTTCTCTTATCCAGAGAGAGCAGGGGAATATCATGAAGCACCTTTTTCAAGCCGGATACCACTGGGTATCCCACCATTTGCGTTGGAGAGTTGGCCATGCATACGCCGGTTTCCTCCTCAATCGCTACAAGCTCGTCAAAAAGCCGGTCATAGACCTCATCGGACACCGATGGTTGATTGAGCGTATAGTACTCATTCCGATAGCGGTTGAGAAGCTTGACCAGCTCCTGCGTCCGCTCTGCTGATGTTGCTGTACTCATTATGCCGCCTCCCGTTCTTCAATGCGAAAGCCTATCAGCAGATGAGCCTCCGTTTGCTCTCTGTCACTGTCATAAAGCTCACAGACGCCCTTTTCAAACCGCCAGAAACGGGCGGTGCTCCAGTGAAGCCACGAGCCCTTGCCATCGTTTGAAACGGACACTCTGCTCTGGGGCTTATCTGGAATGACGCTGTAAAAGCCCTGCGTATTCGCCTCTGTTACCCGCCTATGCTGCCCAATACAGTCTGGCCGGCAATGGGCGGTGATTTCAAACATCGTTCCGCCGCACAGTTGCTTTTTAAGCTGGCTGAGATTTTTAATCATGCTGCGTTCTCCTTTCCTTGACGGGCATATTGCCCGAAATTCAATTCATAGATCATTGCGTTGATTTTTTCGTCATCGTCCCACTGCGCGCTCATGGTCGAGCGGGCGGGGCCTTCGCCTATATGTACGGAAACCTGTCCAGCATACAGCTGCAGGCACATCTCCGGGCGCATGGCGCAGACAATGGCGAGATTTCCAAGCTGTTTCATAATCTTGACCTCCTTAGCCCGCAAGCAGGCGAATGATGACTGGACTGCCAAAGTCGGCGGTCAAGTATAGTTCTTTCACATCGGTTGGACAAAAATATCCATCCAACGTACAGGTCGCACCGGTTTTTACCTTTCCATTCGTTTCACGAAGGCAATCTTTGATTCCTCTGTACGCTTCGAAGCGCCGGGAAAGTGGAGCGTCGGCACGGAAAATAATCTGTCTACTATATAAGTAAACCTTTGGATCCTCCTGTGTCCAAAAACCATAGGCCATGTATAGCCGGCATTTTCGTTGTCTCTCGCGGTCAATATTTTTGATATAATCCAACGCTGCTTTACTTCCCTTCGTGATATAGCAATAGCCCAGCCCAGATTGTTCTTCAACGGATAAAGGGATCTCCTTTTTGCCTCCGTTCGGCTGGCTACAATACGCGCGAAAACTCTCCGGCGCATATCGATATCCGCTGATGGAATAAATCATCTTCTTTTCAGACATAAGTATCCTCCTTGTTCATTTATGCAGCGACCGGTAATGCCTGGGCGTTCAATACTTTCTTCTCCCAAAGCGTCACAAATCGCATCACCTCTTTGGGCGGCTCTCCGTTGTTCTTGCCGCGTACCTGTGCCACCTTGCCATTACAAACTTCAACCGTTACGAATGGGGTCTGCGGGTCGTCCGCATGCCGCAGGAACAGGATGATACACTGCTTATCTGCAACTCTATCAACATAGCCCCCAACGCAGTGGTGCAGTTCGTTTCCTTCCCGCACAATATCCTCCGGTTTCTCCGGATAGACAATCATCAGACCGAACTTTTCGAAATCCAGCCGAGAATGAATGGCCTGGTATGCGCGCATGAATTCCTTGCGACGCTTGATATTTGCTTTGAGCTTGATACGTGCGCTTACACGGTCATGCGCTGCCTGAAGATCACGCGGAAACAAGATGAAATTGTTTTTTAGATCGTAGTTTTCTTTGAGGCACATTTTGAGGTAGTCGTCGTACTCGCGTAGCACATATTCAAGCCCGGAATAGCGGTGTACCCCATGGACAAGACGCTCCTTCAGAAGCGCATACTGTTCGTCCATATAGCGAATCAGCTTGTGGACAGTCGTATATTGAAGCGCTGTTTTAAGCAGCTGATCACTTCCGATATCCTTTTCAAGCTGCCAGAGCAGCAGACGCTTCCGATCCTGCAATCGCATCTTTGCGTAATACTGATACATGGTCAACGTTGAAAGCGTAATGCGGCAGTCCTTGAGAAAGGGGATGTCTTCAGCATCCACACGAAGGATCTCATGCGGTTTCTTCTTTGCATCGTCCAAAGCCGCTGCATAGCTTCCTCTGTAAATCAGATCTGAGGCAAGTTGCACAAAACCGAGTTTTATCAGCATTTCCAGCTTTGGCTGTTGCAAATATGCTTGCAAAAAAGTCGTGACTTCCATTGGGACTCGGTCATACAGATAAAATTGCTTGAGCTGAGAATACTGCCACGATGTTCCAAGCAATGTCTCCTCAAGATTCTTGCTATAGAGATGTCCGCAGATACTCGCGTAAAAGTTTTCCTGATACATATATCGGATCGGAGAATACCCCTTTTTCCACGGTGTCAGGTCGCCGAGGTCATAGGAACTATGATACGGCTCCGCCGAAAGCACCTTTTCTCCATTGAGGTACACAAATATCCGCGTGGCCTCATGTATGGAGATTTTAGGGATTTCCTTCTTGCGGTATGTGCAGTAGAGCTTTAGCACGCGAATGACAAGCTCTCCGCCGCTTAATCTTTGCAGCACCTGAATTGTTGCGCGATCCTCGATATTTCCAATGCGGCCCCATGCTTTGAATTGCACTGTTTTTTTACAGTGTGGGCATAAACCGGCTTTGCCATGCTTTGCATCGGTCACCTCAACTTCGCACCGGCAGGCGGTGCAGTATCCACGCAGGGGTGATTTCCCCTTGAGGTAGTGGTAAAACAAATACTGCGGTAAAACCTCCCGGTGACACCAATTTTTCAGATCACGCGGTAAAGCAGGAAGGTTTTCCATGCGAGCAATAATTTTTCGTTGCTTTATACGGCGTTTCTCCAACTCTCTGCCGGATTTTAATTTCCATTGCAAATCGCTGAGAGCGTCCAACCCGGTACGATCATTGAAAGAACAAAACTGAGTGACACGGTCTTCATCTGTTTTGGCATAGAAGGCGCAACGCTTTGCAAAGCCCCATTCACGCTCCAAATTCTCAAGAAGGGAGGTTTGCCATGTGGTCGTGCCATCTTCTCTGAAGGAGAGTGTTGAATAATCCGTTTTGCTCTGAAATACCGTCCAGCGTGGCTGAAAATCACCGGATAGAAGCTGCTCCCGGAGATAAACAAAGAGAAGCAGTATCCGTTGACCGGCAATATTTCGTGTGGCTGTGCGGATAATATACTTATAGCTATCCACATGGAGCAGGCCGTTATTGCAATTGAACTTTAGCTTAGGATCAGCAAACTGACGACATGCCCTTTTATCGAGGGTGTGCCTCATGCCGGCACCTCCTGAACAATATCCAGCATAGATATCTGTTCATCAACCGGTTTTCCCTTCGCAATTGGTTTCGCTTTAGGCGGCTCCGCTTTCTTGCTCTCGGCTTTCTTTTTTCCTCTGGAGGACGACGCCCCCGAATAGGACTTGGGCACGAATTTATCCTCTTTTTCCTTATCTTCTTCGGCGTCCATATCCGTAAAATATTCCGCACTCCACTGGTAGCAGAGATCGTCCGGAATGTCGCTGCCATAGACGCCGTTCATGGTTTTTTCATCATTGTCCTTCATTTCCTGTTCAACGAAAGCCCTTGCCTTACGATTTATATATCGGAAGCAGTTGATCATATTTTTACGCGGATGCATGACTTGCCGGGCAAAAGCGGCATCGTCCAGACATTTTGTCTGGATGTATTCTGTAACGCACTGCTTCATATTCCGGCGTGTCAGCTTTTCCGCATCATCACCGACCCGTTTCATGGAGGCGGACATCACCGTATCATCGTCCATCGCAACGGCGTTTTCCCACGCGGCCTGCTCGGCTTCTTCGCGAATACGCTTTTTTTCTTCCCATTCCGCTTTCCGCTTTGCCTCGGCGACCTCATGCTCCGCCCGCTTTTTGTCATCGGCGGCTTTTTTCTCCGCCGCAGTTTCTTTTGCGGTTTGAGGGGCAGTGGATTCATCAGGCTCTTCATCCTCATCAGCGGTGTCGGAGAGCTGTGACAACACTTTTTTTGCCGCATCCTCCTCAGCTTGTTGGCGGGCGTCATCGCGTTGCTGTGCGGCAGACTGTCCGACTACTTCTGTTGTAGAGGTATTGCTGATTGCCATTTCCGAAAAAACTCCCATTGTTTGATCTCCTTTCAAAATAAAATGGCACGGTGCAAAGGAATTACCTCTTGTACCATGCCATTGTTTTTGTGTCGGGCGGCGGCGATTGCCGAGCCCCATATTCTCTTAATTTTGCCGGAGAGGCTTTGCCAGTATCGGTGAAAACTTCACCGGGCAAAAGCTGCCGTCCTCATCGCAGTAGAAGTATCTGCGAGTTTCATCATCATATAGCTCAATCACATTGGACGGCGATACGCTGCGACCTGGATAGCCTTTCGGTAAATCCCCGCTGTACCGTTTAGAAATCAGCTTCAGCCGCTTCGTTTCATCATGTACTGTGGCGCAGAACTGCTCGCCATCGTAAACCATACGGTACTCTGCGGCGGGCGGCTGCTCATAGCCGGCTTTGCGGAGCGCATCGATTCCACTGAAGGCAAACGGCTTTGTGCTTTTACCCTCAGAAAAATCCAACTGATAGATGCGAAAACGCTGCTGATCGCGCTGTGTATCCAGCGCAGCTCGGAGTGAGACATCATTTCCATCCCGCAACCATGCGCCGTATTCCTGTTCGGTCAGGCCCAAATACTGAATGAGTCCAACGCCATCCTCCGGTTTTTCATGCCATGCGGCGATGCAATCGGACAACTCGCCGAAATCGCACAGGCCGCATAAATAACGATCTTTGAAATTCGTTTTACGATTCTCCTTTTCCATTTGCTTTTTCCGCAAAGCGAGCTGCCAATCGTCGATTCCTTTATAGTTTGGGTCCCAGGTCAAGCGCCTGCACTCCAGCCCGTTTTGACGCGCCATCAAATAGACTTTTGACGCGCCCTTATCTACCATCTCATTGCGGTACTTATCCATATCCTGCGCTTCGACAATGAGCTCTGTGCCGTTTTGCGCCAACAGCGCGAAAAGCGGCTCCAACTTGCTCACATTATTGGCGCCCGCAATGGCAATGAAGGAACGATCCATCAGATGGTGGGCAATATCCGCCTTCAAAAGCCCTTCCGTTACATAGATCGCCCGGGCAAACGGATCGCCCACAAAATGAATGGGGCTTCCCGAAGTCACGCCCAGATTTTTGTTGGAGGATGCGAGCCACAGATACTTTGTGCCATCCTTGTCTGGCGGGGCGTCCTTGTCCTTGATGGGAATATCCAGACGGATCTGCGCTCCACGCACCATCCTGTCAATACCGCGGGCCGGAATGATAATACCGGCCGTGATGGTGTTGAAATTGACCGTCCACTTGTCGTCCTTGCCCAAGTAAAAGCCGGGAACACCCGCTACTTTGCAGCCCTGCCCAATCAACCGTTCGGTCAACGACCGACACAGATAGAAGGGCGGGGTACTTTTGTACCCCAGCCCATCGATCTGCTCGTCGGAAAGGCCGCGCTTTTCACGCAGGTGTTTCCTGTGCTTCTCCGAAAGCGTAAGCATCCCCAAAAGCATGGAAAGCGTCTGATGAATCTCCTGTATGCTTGCTAATGCGGACTGCTTTGCTTCTGGAACTTCCTGTCGCTGCGGAACAACATAATCCGGCGCCGACATCCCTGTTTGCAATTCCTCGCAGATTTCCCGATAGGCGTCTGAATTGCTGATTTGATATACCCGCGCATACAACGCCAGCATACCGCCGTGCTCACCGCAATAGTTGCAGCGCCAGGCATTGATGGCGGAGTTCAGGCTCATCTTTCCGCGCTTATCGCCGCAAAAAGGGCAATCCACATAGACGCCGTTCGCTTGCCGCCGCCTGATCCGCAGATGAAGCAATTCGGCAACATCCATAATGCCAAACGGGAAATCCTGCGAATTCCCCATATCAGCACCTCCTCCTTCAAGCGTTTACGCAAACTGTACTCAGCTTGCTTTTTCCATCGTCGCCTCAAGCAGCAGTCTGGCGCCCGCTCGAAGGGTGTTGTCCTCGCCGGCATAGCCGTTGAGATACCATTTCAGGCTTGCGGGGCGGCGCTCGGACACCTGAGAGAGCGTCCAGCCCTTGCATGTGCCCACCGGCACAATGATATTGCCCGCTTCCTCAATGGTCATCAGCGCGCAAATTTCGTCGACCGGCATATCCGCTGTGTATGAAGCGCCGGTTTCGGTAGCTGCTGCCGTTGCTTCCACTTCGGCCGCTGCCTCCGGCTCTGCCGCAAAATTCTCCAATACGGCGGGGGCGGTGTACTTCGCTGCCGTAATATTCTCTTGCGCCGAAGCCTCCTGCTGTACAGCAGGGGTCTCATTTTCATGGATCGCGACCGTAGGCTCCGCGGGTGAGACAACCGGCTCAACCTGCATGGTAGAAACCAGCTCCGCTTTTGCGGGTTCCATGTGTTCTTCCGCCTGCAGCGTTTCCGTGGTTGTTGCAATCGTTTCCGTCTGCCGGATCGGTTCTGCGGATGCTTTAACACCGGCATCCACGGTGGGAGCGGGGCGTGCCTGCTGAACAGGCGCGCCGGGCTCTGCGGAAACAAACTGCACGCCAAAACCGGCGGAACTCAGCGCTTCATCCAGGGCATCGTGCTGTGCCGCTTCGACATACAGGCCACCCGGCGTGCTCTCCATCTTTTTGGTGGAAATGAAACTGCCCACCGGCTGGTCGTCATTTTTGTCAAAATAGACCTTGGCCTCGATGATGGCGAGCTGCTCGGTAATGCGCAGCGGCGTCAACCTCGTTCTGCCAGCGGGATATTTCAGCCGAAACCATAGCTTCTTATACTTGAGGTCCAGCTTGGGTCCGTCAGCCGTCTTCCTCAAAAACTTGAGGGGGTTGAAGCCGGGTACCTTGTTTAGCTCGGAAACAACGGGAACTGCCTCGTACATCGTGGGGTTTGCTTTTGCATTCATGATCATTTCTCCCTTCTAATAATAAACACGAGATTTGGGTGCAAAATTTAACACCTGTCTCTCGTTTTTAACTGATTTTTTTCAGTTGCTCCAGTTCTTCTACTGTGCCGCTTACTCGTTTAGAGGTGGAAAATGCTTTGACATAGAGGCCAATGCGTTTTCCAAGCATCGTGTTTCGTTTTCCTGTGTCATTTTTGTGAACGGCCATAAAAAGCATTCCAAGCTGGCCGACAAGAATGACCTTACACTTTGCTCTTGTAATCGCCGTGTAGACCAGGCTGCGCGTCAGCATCATGGCGTGGCTCTTGATGATGGGGAAGATCACTACATCAAATTCCGAGCCCTGCGCCTTATGGACCGTTGTGGCGTAGGCCAGTTCAATATGCTCCATATCGGCCATCCTGTATTCGACTTCGCGGTCTGGGAAAAAGCGAAGAAGGATTTTGATCTCGTTTTTCTCATCGCGCGCAATCTGCCGGATAAAGCCGATGTCGCCGTTGGACGCCTTGGCGTTGTTTTTGTTCTGCATGATCTTATCGCCATTACGGAAGTAGACACCACCCACTTTTAGGTCGATGGTATCATCGCCCGGCGGATTGATCGTTTCCCGGATGACCTCATTAAGCTGTTCCACAGAGGCAGCGCCGGTGGAACGGAAGGGGGATAGAATCTGCACCCGTTCCAATCCATACTCTTGGACGCACATAAAATAGAGGCTTTTGATGTGCTCGGCGGCTTCCTCCTGCGTTTTACATTTGCGCACAGAGAAATCATTACCGTAATAAAAATCAGTATCGTCGGTATTGATCTTCTGCGCATTGTAGGCGATAAGGCTGTCCTGTTTTTGCCGGAAGATCTCGTTGAGGATGGTAACGGGTATCAATCCACAACCAATCAACTCACGGAAAACATCTCCGGCGCCTACACTTTGCAGCTGATCGGCGTCACCGACCAGTACTACCTTTGAATCCGCACCGATGCGTGTGAAAAATTGCCGTGCAAGCCACATGTCCATCATGGACATTTCGTCAACGATGATAAGCGCCGCATCTATCGGTTTGTCTTTCTGATCTTTCTGAAACGCACCGTCTTCGCCCAACAGCCCCAATGCGCTGTGCAGAGTTTTTGCATCGGTGATTCCAGTGCTCTCCGCCATGCGGCGGCTTGCGCGTCCGGTCGGTGCAGCCAAAAGGATCTTGCCGTCCGGCCTGAGCGCCCGAAACACCTCGATCACCGCCTTTAGGACGGTGGTTTTTCCTGTGCCGGGAGAGCCTGTGATGATGGACAGGTTATGCCGAAAGGCCATATAAACAGCTTCGGTCTGCCGTTGCGACAGCTCCACTCCGAGCTTTGCCCGTACCGTTTCCAGTGTCCGGCGGATATCCGTCTGCTGGGAAGGTGCCGAAATAATTTTTGCAATTTGGAGCGCTGTTTCGTCCTCCTGCGCAAAACAGCGAACCGGGTAATAATTTCCGTTGCTGCAGGTGATTCTGCCATGCAGAAGCATATCCTCTATGACCGGCGCTACCTCCGTTGATTTCACTTTCATTTGGGGCAATGGGAGGTTCTTATTGAGCAGTCCCATCGCGGCCTTCAAAAGTTCCTCGTCGGTTAGAAACAGATGCCCGTTGTCTTCCCGCTGCTTGTCCAGCGCAGCGTAAACCGCACCTTGGATGCGCATGGGAGCATTCAGGGAACAACCGTTTTTCAGTACGATAGCGTCCACACGCAAAAAGCCGAAGCCGGACATCTGGCAGAGCTCAAACGGATTATCCCGCAGGATTTCCACGCTCCGCGCTCCGAAATGCTCATAGATTTTGGTCGCTGCCACCGGTGTTATTTTGAAAGGCGACAGCAGGATCATCAGATCCCGCAGAGCAGTACTTTCTGCATAGGATGCCTGGATATCCGCCAACTTACCTTCCGTGATACCTTTGATTTCCAGCAACCGCTCCGGCTCTTTTTCAAGCACGCGCAACGCATCGGCTCCGAAACGGCCGACAATCATTGCCGCAGTCTTTTCACCCACGCCTTTAATAAGCTTGGACGCAAGATAGCCCTGTACGCCCTCCTTGGTTTGGGGTACGACTTCCTCGCATTGAGTGACATGGAGCTGACAGCCGTTTTTTCCGTCCAACCATTCACCGTCCAGAATCATGCTGACCTGGTCGGTGCGGGGCAGATCATATCCCACTGCACAAAACCGGATCATCCGATCCCGGTGACGGTAGGCGTCCCGCGCTTTTTCGGGTACGCTGCGATCTGTCGTCTTTACGCTGATAACACTGTACTTATTGGCGGGATTAAAAAAAATGGTCTTGTCATAGACGCCTGTATAGGACAATCTACGCCGCCTCCTCTCGCTGTTTTTTGACATAGAAGCGCCTGCTCTCCGACATGGTGACATACTCGTTGTAGATGTCGGGGTGCTGTGCTTGCAAAAGTATTAGCTTTTCTTTTTTGATGTCCGGCGTTCTCACCGGATTATAAGTGATGATGTATTGCGTACCACTGGCTGAACAGGATGCTTCACAGCATCTGCCCATCTCCGCAACAATCAGGCCCTGCATCCGTTTCATTTCGTCCTTGAGTCGTGTGGACTGTGCATCGCAAACAGACTTTTGCGCCTGCAATTCGCGAAAGCGCAGCACACAGGAGGAAAGCCCGGCGCTGAGTTCAATGGAGGAAGCGTTGATATCGGCTGTGCCAAAATGCTGACGAACACTCTCAATCACCAAATCGCCGTCCTCCGTGTAGGGGGGCGGGACTCGTTTGAGAATGTTGTTCTGCCAGAAATTCTGTTCCAACGCAATCAGTTCCGCTTCATAATCCATATCGCGGTCGATGTGCCGGATGATAACCTCGTTTTCGTTGTTACCGTAAAGGCAGCAATAATAAACATGGTCTATATTCATCACGCACATATAGTGGCGCCCCTGCGCTTCGTAATTAACGGGAACAATCTCTTTCCCATCAAGCCACCAGTGATCCTTGGCATTGTAGTTGGTCGTTTTGATCTCCAGTATTGCCGTTTCCCCATTTGGAAGTTCGATGAAATAGTCAATGTCGGCAAGCATCCATGTGTAAATGGGGTGGTAAAACATCTTTTTAATCTGATAGATGCGATATCCCGTTTTTACATGGAATATTTCCGCCACCAGGTCCTCCAGCAGATGCCCCATCTTTTTGGCAACCCAGTTGCTTTCCGGATCCTCGTAGGAAACAATTTTCAGTTTGTCATAGTACAGGTCCCGCGCCGTGGCGAAGGGGGAGATACCAAGGACGGCTGCGGCGTCGCTGCCCCCGATTCCTCGGCGGCGATACTCTAGCCAAACCTTTTCCTCAATATTCGCCGTATCCACTAGCACAAGCGGGCTGTATGCGCTCCGTACAGTAGGCATATTACGCACCCCGCTGCCGGCTCGGCCTGATATAGGGGACATAGTAATTTGCCAGATTGATCGGGTGCTTGGCTTTTTTTTGCGCCTCCTTCCTCAAAATCTGTTGTTTGGCGTCCGTACTTCGGTAACTTCGCCCACGATAACGCCGGATGTTTTTTCCTTTCATACTGATTCCACCTTTCAATATTGGTTTATCCAACAAGCCTTGCAGCTTTTTGGCAATAAAAAAGCGAGAATAACAACATGACCCACAAAAGGGTACTCGCGTCCGCCAAAGGGCGAACCGTTGTCATTCTCGCAGATGGGAAAACTCCCGGAAAACAAAAAAGCCAGCAATACACCGGCCAAAAGGCGCAGTGATACTACTGACTGAAATACAAACTTAACAGCGTGTGCAAGTCAGAAAAAATCTGATAATCCCAAAGGGACGGCGCACAAAAATCAATTACAAAAGAAGAATAACACAATATGCTGAAAAAGTCAAGCACGCAAACACCATATATAGTGCGCCGATGAGGGGAAATATATTTTTCATTGCGAACTGTTAAAAAATGAGGTCATTCGATGTGTTTATGAGTGTATGGATAAAACGGACAAGCTCCGTTAGCCATGCGCTTGTACTTTGACAATTTCACAGCCGCCACCGGAGGTTATACAGGAGCTGCGGACAGTATGCCACGACATCTTTATCGAGCGTGCCCACAGCCGAAGTGCCGCACAGCGGCAGCCTGCAAATACGCGGTCAGATGAGCGCAGGAAATGGGCCGGTGGTTGGCGCAATTTTTAACGCTATACTTAGTATATTTTTCCAACTTCATGTTAACACTAAATAAAAAGGTGGTGACTTTATGCATAAAATGGACACTGCTGCTATACGCACAAATGAATTGGTAGACATCAGAGATGTTCAAATAGATAGCAGTATGCCGACAGAAGAAAAAATCAAGGCTTTCGTGGAGCAGGTTAAAAACCCTTATTGCTTTAAAGTTGGCTCTGTTGTGGTGAGAGTATCCTATACAGGAGAAAAAACAACCATGAATGAGCAGTTTGCAAATATGCTTATGCTCTTGTAATGGGAAAAACTGCCTTGCAATTTTTGATTTCAACAACTGGATTTTCTCTGCTGCCTATGTTATACTGAATACGGACAAAATCAGCAAACACTCCGGTTGTTTTGTGGCGATTCAATCGCTAATAAAATAATGGGAGTGGCGTATGATGCAAATATTAGAATCGACCTATCTTGTCGCCATCTACCTGAGATTATCAAAGGAAGATGGCGACTTTTCTTTGTCCTCTGGGAAAAAGGCAGAGAGTGACAGCATTTCCAATCAACGTGAGCTTATTGGAAACTATATGAAAGAACATCCCGAACTTGAATTTGTGGAAGAATTTTGTGATGATGGCTATACAGGGACGAATTTTCAGAGGCCTGATTTTATCCGTATGATGGAAGCTATCAAGGCCCAAAAAATTAACTGCATCATTGTCAAGGATTTATCGCGTTTCGGTAGAGAGTACATTGAGGTGGGAAATTATATCGAAAAAATCTTTCCCAGACTTGGCATTCGTTTTATCGCCATCAACGATCACTATGACAGTGCGGCATCAAATAGCCAGGCAGACGGTATTATTTTGCCGTTCAAAAATCTCATCAATGACTCTTACAGCCGGGATACATCCATCAAGGTTCGGACACATCTGGATGTAAAACGGAGGCAGGGAGAATTTATTGGGAGTTTTGCGGTCTATGGATATCTGAAGGACCCCGAGGACAAAAATCATCTGATTGTGGATGACTATGCTGCCAAAGTGGTTCAAGATATTTATAAGTGGAAGACCGAAGGCTTCAGCCCGGATAAGATTGCCGAACGGCTTACGGAAATGGGTATTGTTTCTCCGATGGAATATAAGAAAACACAAGGTATTCGCTATGCTTGCTCTTTTAAGACAGGCAAGCAAGCCCAGTGGAGCCATGTTGCGGTTCGCCGGATACTCAAAAATGAGATTTACACCGGCGTGCTGACACAGGGGAAACGGACCACCCCAAATTATAAAGTCAAGAAGAGTATTTACAAAGCGGAAACTGAGTGGGCCCGAGTGGAAGGTACTCACGAGGCGATTATCAGTCGCAAACAATTTGATTTGGTGCAGCAGCTCATGCTGGAGGATACTCGCGTTTCACCTGATGAGAATGCAGTATATCCTTACTCTGGACGAATTTTTTGCGGCGATTGTGCAAGCGCCGCTGTCCGAAAAAGCGTTTTAACTGGCGGGAAAAAGTATACCTATTACACCTGTTCAGCAAACAAAGCGGACCGTACAACCTGCTCAAAGCATAGTATCAGAGAAGATGCTCTTGATGCCGCTGTTCTTGCAACCGTACAGGCGCATATTCAGGTTGTTCTTGATATGGATCAAGCATTGCAGCAGATTGAGGCTCTAACATGGGAAAAGCGAGAATTGAAAAAAATTGATGCCAATATAACCATTCAGCAGACAGTGATTGATAAAAATTGCAACTTGCGAATGGGCATTTATGAAGATTTAAAGGAAGATATCATCACCAAAGAGGAATTTATGACGCTCAAAGAGGAATTTACGAATCGGGTTCGGGAGGCCGAGAGAGCAATCAAGCAATATGAGCAGGATAAAACCAGCATTCTGTCCGGTTTTCATGAGCAGCAAGGCTGGTTGGCTCAATTTCGGCAATATAGAAACATCTCAGAAATCACACGAAATGTTGTGGTGAATCTGATTGAACGAATTAATGTCTTTGAGAACCAACAAATTGAAGTTGTATTTAAGCAAAAAGATCAGTTTGCCGATATCTGTGCCTTTTTAGATAGTCAAAAAGAAGATGCGATGAGGACTGATATACAAGTTTTAAAGAGGGAGGCGATTTAAGTGGCACGCAGTTCAAGAAAGAATCAGGCTGCGGCGACTATACGGTCATCAGATGAGATACCGCTGATTTATCGTACGGCCATTTATGCGCGTCTGTCCGTTGAAGACAACGGCAAAGAAAATGGTGATTCTCTGGAAAATCAAATCGAGCTTTTGGAGGAATATGTCAGAAACCGTCCATATCTGACAAAGACGGCTCTGTTCGTTGATAATGGATTCACGGGAACGGATTTTCTGCGCCCGGAATTTGGCCGTATGATGCAAGAGGCACAGGCCGGGAAAATTGATTGTGTTGTAGTAAAAGACCTGTCACGCCTGGGGCGTAATTATATTGAAACAGGCAATTTTATTGAAAAAGTATTCCCATTCCTAAAACTTCGCTTTATTGCAATCAACGACAACTATGATACAGCTCATCTTGATTCCAGCGTGGAGTTGGGCGCTTCGCTAAAAAATATTATCAACGACTACTATGCCAAAGATATTTCACGCAAATCGGGGTCGGCGCTGAAAGTAAAGCGACTTCGTGGAGATTTTATAGGCAATTATGCACCGCATGGTTATCTCAAAGATCCGGAAAACAAAAATCATTTGCTCATAGATCCAGAAGTTGCGCCGGCAATTCAGCACATTTTTGAATTACGTGCTGAAGGCACAGGCATTGATACGATTACCCGCATTCTCAATGCGGAAGGCTATCCATCCCCAGGCCGGCTGCGCTTTGAACGCGGAATTATTACAAACAACAACAAGAAAGGCTCTGATCTGCGCTGGAATCGCCATGTAACCAAGGATATTCTTTTAAATGTCGCCTATATTGGACATCTGGCTCAAGGGCGAAGTGCCTCATGCTACCACAAAGGTGTTCCCTTTCATTGGACAAGCCCGGAGGAATGGGATGTTGTCGAACACACGCATGAGCCTATCATCAGCTTGGAGCTGTGGGAAAAGGTACAGGCTATCAACAGTGGGCGTCAAAATAGTTATCAGAGAAATTATGGGAAATATGAGCATTTACCGAAGTGCAATAACGCATATGGGAAAAAGTTGATATGTGCTGATTGCGGCGCAGTAATTAAACTGGTACGCTCTATCGCAAGAGGTGGGGCAAAAGCATATTTTAATTTTAAGTGTCCTACACAAATTGAACACGGAGATGCAGGTTGTCCGAAAAAAAATATACGACAGGCAGAGTTAGACGAGGCAGTCCTACAAAGCATTAAAAAGCAAATGGAACTTTTCATGGATACGAGAAGGGTACTGAACGGTTTAATTGAGCGGGAAAAGAAAAAAGCAAAAGGAAAATCGGATATGAACCGCATTGCCGAGTTGAAAAAGGAGATCAAACGGAAAAAAAGTTTAAGTACCAATTTATATACCGACATGAAGGATGGGCTTCTTTCAGAGGAAGAATATCGCTACGCAAAAGAAAAATACAAGGCCGAAGTCTTAGCGATTCAACGGGAGCTAAAGGAATTGGAAAATATATCTCAAAAATCCGTTTCTGCTTCTTTTGGAGAGCGCAGATGGAGCAACTTGATTGATACCTATTATCATGCAAAAGAACTCTCCGCAGAAATGGTGGATGCTTTTATCGAGGAAATTCGATTGTTCTCGGATAATAGCATTGAGGTTCGGTTTAAGTATCTGAACGAGTTTGAGGAACTCTTCAAGGAATGTGCACGGCTCAAAAAGGAGGTAGCATAGTGGAACAAAGAATTGCAATTTACCTCCGTCTATCACTGGAAGATGTGGATTTAAGGACTCATCGGAGTAAAGATGAGAGCAATAGTGTGGGAAATCAACGGTTGCTCATCAAAAACTATATTGAAAAGCATGGCGATTTGCTTACACTTCCTATCGTAGAGTTCTGCGATGACGGTTATACAGGAACAAACTTCGAGCGTCCTCAATTTCAAGCTATGCTTGACTTGGCGAAAGCCGGGAAAATAAGTTGTGTTATCGTGAAAGATTTATCCCGATTTGGCCGCAGCTATCTCGAAGTAGGCGATTATCTGGAGCATATTTTCCCTTTCCTCGGGGTGCGCTTTATTGCCGTGAACGATAGTTTTGACAGTAATGACTATATCGGTGTTACCAGTGGAATTGACATTGCCTTTCGCAACCTGATCCATCAAAAATATAGTGAAGACCTTTCTCTCAAAGTAAAATCCGCCATGCATATGAAGATGGCGAAAGGAAAATATGTGAATCATCCTCCATTTGGATATGTAAAGTCTCCTGCGGATAAGCATCGGATTATGCCTGATCCGGAAACCGCCCCCATTGTGCGAAAAATATTTGATGCGGTTTTGGCGGGGCATTCTACTACTGAAGTGGCGGTTATGCTTAACGAACAGCAGATACCCACTCCGATGGCATATAAGCAATGGAAGGAACGCAGGGAATTGGCTGGCCGGCTCCCAATATGGAACCATAGAACGATACTCCGGATTATTACGGATTTGAAGTATACCGGCACTATGGTCAACAACAAATGTGTGAGCCGGTATATTCGTGACAAAACGCAAAGGCGAACGCCACCATCAGAATGGATTGTCACAGAAGGGATGCATGAGGGAATTGTCACGAAAGAAGAATTCCAGAAGGCCGGCGAACAAATCCGCAACGTACAGAAAAGCGAAAGGAAAACTTCAGACACATCAGATCATGTTTTTTACTGTGGCCATTGCGGTCGTAAATTGAGAAAGGGCTGTAATGGCAGCGATTACTATGTGTGTGATACCTCGCGTTATCAGCCAAATGTGAAATGCGGCGGGTATCGCTGGGACAAAGCAGACCTTGAAACTGTATTACTGGAGGCATATAAGCGGCAGGTTTCGCTTTTGGAAACACGGGTAAAGGAAGTACAGTCTCACAATAATAAAAAGGCATCGAAAGACTTTATTTCCAGGCTGGGCTTTATAGAAAAAACATTGGAAATCCTGACTGCAGAGAAACTACAGCGATATGAAGAATATCGTTCCGAGCAGATCAGCAAAGAAGCTTTTTTGGATTTGAAAACAACTATGTCGGAAAAAATCACGCAGATGAAGGCTGAAAAGGCAGATATAGAGCAGCAGTTGTTGATAAACCAGCAGACAACCGATCAAGCTGAAAATATGGTCGCTGCGCTTGCTTCAGTTGCGAGCGTTGTAAGTGTATCCGATGACGAACTCCGTGCGCAAATGTATGCGGATATTGATCGTGTTTTGATTTTTAGCGATGCGGATATTGAAATCCGCTGGAAATTTGCAGATGTGTTTCAGTCCAGCCCCGAAAACCTGTCTGAGCAGGATTTAGTATGTGCGTTATAGAAAGAGAGGCAGAAGTTATGAGAGTCGCAGTTTATATGCGGGTGGCATGCGCAAATCAATTGGAAGACCCATTTGAAAACCAAGAGAATCAACTTCGCGTGTTTGCACGCGAAAATCAAATGGAGATTGCCAGCGTTTTTCGTGATACGGGCAGCGGTATAAGTTTTGAGCGTCCCGGATGGAAAGACCTAATGGCAGAGCTTTCCCGAGGTAACTATGATGGAGTGTTGGCAAAAGATATGACGCGCATTGGTCGGAACGTGCTGCCAACAATAGCTGCCATCGAAAAAATTGAAAAAAGGGGGGCAAAGATATTCTGCGTGAATGGAGAACATTGCATGGTGGAACCGATGAAAGAATCAAGAAGGAAAATTGCTCATCGACTAAAAACGGTGAAAAAGGGCTGATTTTGTCCTAAAATGACACAAGGGGTCTCCGCTGCTCCGACAAGTTGTAAACCTGCAAAGCCGCATGAATACAGGCTTTGCAGATTTTTGAAAAACTTTCTTGTGTTTGCTTGACACATGGGGATGACTTAGGTCGAGTCGTCATACCTAAAGAAATACGTAGAACACTGAGAATTCGGGAGGGTGATCCCTTAG
>JAQWCP010000159.1 GCA_028705905.1 Oscillospiraceae bacterium | reverse complement strand
AGCTTTTGCGATATATGATGGAGTACCCAGGCACCGTATTTACCAGAGATAAATTATTGGAGCTGATTTGGGGATACGACTTCGACGGCGAGACACGCACGGTGGATGTACATATCCATATGCTGCGCCAGAAGCTGGGGGTTTATGGCAGCGCCATTGAAACGGTGCGTGGTGTAGGATACCGATTGGGAGATGGAAAATGAAACGCAAATTTCTTCAGCGCATGTGCCTTTTGGCAGTCGTTACCGCATTGCTGTGTTCTGCTCTCTCCATTTGGGTCATGAACGGAACACTTTACAACAGTGTGCGCACTGAGGTTCGAAAAGAACTGTCCTACCTGGCAAGCGCCGTGGAACGAGATGGAGAAATTGCCCTGACCCAGGCGGGAAACGGCCATGGCAACAGCCACATTACTTGGATTGATTCTGACAATACGGTTTTATATGACAACAAAGCCCTTCCGGCCCAAACGGAAGATTTTTTGAGCCGCCCGGACGTGCAGGACGCCCTCGCAACAGGATATGGGGAGTTTACCTACAGATCGGAAACCATCGGCAAAAAGACCCTTTCTGCAGCGGCGCGCCTCACCGACGGAACGGTGCTGCAAATTTCCATTGCAGTTGACAGCATCTTTGGCAGCATCATCAGCTGTCTTCCCCTCATGGTTGTTGCGATGCTCATTGTGCTGGTCTTTGCCATCCTGTTGGTGCGCGGGCAGTCAAAGCATCTTGTGCGCGCTGTGAAGGCCCTGGATTTGGCGCATCCGCTTTCCAACGATACATACGAAGAGCTATCTCCGTTGCTGCTTCGTTTGGAAAAACAGGACCACCAAATCGAGGCCGCCGCCGCCGCCCTCCAAAAACAGCAAGAGGAGTTTTCGGCCATCACTGCCCATATGCGGGAAGGCCTGATCATGCTTGGCAAAACGGCCTTGGTGCTTTCTGTCAACCCCAGTGCTTTGCACGTCCTTCGCTTGCCGGACGGTGAATATGTGGGCAAACATATTTTTGCTTTGAGCCGCAATATGGAAATGCAGGCGGCAGTGGAAACCAGCCTGGCTGGTGTCCCTTGCGAAAAATATTTGCACGAAAATGGGCGGGTTTTTCAGTTGATGGCAACCCCGGTGCGGGAAGACGGAGACATACAAGGGGCCATTTTGCTTTTTCTGGATATCACAGAAAAACAGGCCGCAGAAAAAATGCGGCGGGAGTTTTCCGCCAATGTTTCTCACGAATTGAAAACGCCCCTGACCTCCATTTCCGGCTATGCTGAAATCATCCAAAACGGCCTGGTGCAAAAGGAGGATTTGCCTCGATTTGCCGGGCGGATCTACCACGAAGCCCAGCGTCTGATCTCCCTTGTAGAGGATATCATCCGCCTCTCCCGTCTAGATGAAGAAGGCGGGGAGGTCCCCCGGGAGCCGGTGGACTTACTCTCTTTGGCCAAAGAGACGGCAGACCGTCTTTCTGCACAGGCCCAAAGGGCACAAGTGGACCTATCCGTCACAGGGGACGCCGTCAACATCCTGGGCATCCGGCCGGTGCTAAGCGAGATGCTGTATAATCTGCTGGAAAACGCCATTAAATACAACCGGCCCGGAGGGCGTGTCACCTGTTCCATTTTATCCACCCCAAAACACATTACCGTGTCTGTGTCCGATACAGGCATCGGCATTCCCGCCGCACATCAGAAGCGGGTGTTTGAGCGATTTTACCGAGTGGACAAAAGCCATTCCAAGGAAACTGGCGGAACAGGATTGGGGCTTTCCATTGTCAAGCACGGGGCCATGTGTCACAACGCCAAAATCAACTTAGAAAGCACGGAAGGAGTTGGTACCACAATTACAATTATTTTTGAACCAGGAGGAACAATAGAATGATTACATTTGAGGATGTAAAAAACGACAGTGCAATCGCCACTTATATCAAAAAAGCGGATGAGTCGCTGGTTGCACTGGGATATACAGAACATAGCTTTGCCCACGTCAGCAAAACAGCAGATACAGCCCGGTATATTTTAGAGACCATGGGATATCCTGCCCGGGACGTGGAGCTGGCCCAAATTGCCGGATATCTCCACGACATCGGCAATTTGGTCAACCGGGTGGACCACGCCCAAAGCGGTGCCGTGATGGCGTTCCGCATTTTGGGCAGCTTGGGCGCCGATGCAGACGAAATCGCCACCATCACCACGGCCATCGGCAATCACGACGAAGGCACGGCAGTGGCGGTCAACCCCATTGCGGCCGCCCTGATCTTAGGGGATAAAACAGACGTGCGGCGCAGCCGCGTGCGCAATGACGACCACACATCGTTTGATATCCATGACCGGGTCAATTACTCGGTGAAAAAATCCGCTGTCAAGATCAACGAAGAAAAGACCTTGATCAAATTAAAACTCAACGTTGACACCCGCTACTGCTCCATCATGGATTATTTTGAAATCTTTTTGGGCCGTATGGTTCTTTGCCGCAAAGCGGCAGAGAAATTGGGGCTTCAATTTCGATTGATTATCAACGAACAGCAACTGCTGTAAAAATAGGCGTTTGCTTGGCGAACCCTCCTGCCCTCGGGCAGGAGGGTTCGCTTCTGTTTTTGGAGGATACCGCATAGACTTTCCTTGGGGGTGGTCTTACGAAACTAAATCGTACATCTATGCTTTATGGCACATTGGTGCTCACGGTAACCGGTGTCATTTCACAATTGATGGGGTTCTTATACCGTGTCGTTCTCAGTCGGTTGATCGGCGCAGAAAATATGGGCCTGTATCAGCTTTTGATGCCGATCTACGCATGCGCGCTATCGATTGTATCCGTTGGCCTCTCCGTATCCGTTTCCCGCCTGTCGGCAGAACACCGGGCCTTGCAAAACAACCGTGCCATTGCGCAGGTTGTACGCCAATGTCTCATCTTTCTGCTCATCCTCTTCGGGCTTGTGGCCGCCGCAACGATCTTGTTCTATGACCCCATTTCTGTCTACCTTCTGGGCGACGCGCGCACACAGATGGGGCTTCTGCTTTTCCTGCCCTGCGTTTTGCTGACTGCCATTGAAAACATTCACAAGCACTATTTTTACGGCACAGGACAGGTGCGCCCTCCCGCATTTGCCGAGCTTTCAGAACAGCTCATTCGCATCACCGCCGTCCTTGCGCTGCTTCTGGTTTTTCTCCCGCAAAACAACGAAACCACCGTGGGACTGATCGTCATGGGCATGGGCATCTGCGAAGTGGTATCTGCCATCACTTTGGTCACACTTTATCGGCATAATCTCAAACACGCGGGACGAATCGGGACCCCGCTCCCATCCAAGCAAATCCGGCGGAGCATCCGCTCCATTGCCATCCCCATCAGCGCCACTTCCTTGCTGGAAAATTTCATGTCTTCCATCAACGCCGTCATCATTCCCCAGCGTTTGGTTGTAGCAGGTTGGACGGTAACCAACGCCATGTCTGCATTTGGTATTTTGTTTGGCATGGCGCTGCCCATGTTGCTTCTTCCTTCGGCGTTCATCGGCGCGCTCTGTACTGTTTTGGTGCCAAAATTGGCCCAAAGCACTGCTTTAGGCCGCCGTGAAGAAATCAATCAACGTCTTGGAAAGGCATTGGTGTCCACGTCTTTGATCGTTCTCCCGTTTTTGGCTCTTATGCTGACCATTGGCCCCATCCTAGGAGAAGCGCTGTTTTTGGAACCTTCCGTTGGAGACTATCTCCCCATATTATCCATAGGTGTTCTCTTTTCTTGCTACGAAAGCGTTTTGAGCAGCGCGCTCAACGGCCTCAGCAGCCAACAGGCCGCGGCAGGATATTCTTTGTTGTGCAGTTTTGTTCAATTGGTTATTACATACATTGGCACCGCCATCCCTGGTGTGGGCCTTTATGGGTTTTTAATTGGTTTCGTTGTCAGCTCCATTTTAGGTGTTGTCCTATGCGGCATCTGTCTTGTGAAAGGAACCGGGCTTCGCATTCGCATCGGCAGCTGGTTTCTCCTCCCTGCCTTGGCAGCGGCATTTGCCGGGTTATGTGCCCATTTGCTGTTCGGCGTGCTCATCGGCGCCGGCCTTTCAGAGCTGACTTCTGCCCTTTCCGTTTGCCTCTTCGGTGCCATTTGTTATGTGATCGCACTTTGGACCCAGGGCATCGAAGTGTTTGGCTTCCGCTTTTCCCACTCCTCACAGGATTGACTTTGCCGGGAATTCATCATACAATTGGGATACATGTTTTTAATGGGAAGGAGCGGGAGATGGAAAAGATTGAATATTTGGGCCCCAAACGGTTGGCTCTTGCTCAAAACCGCGCTTCCTTTCCCCTGGGCATGGATTCCATGCTCCTTGCCGAATTTGCCACGCTGCGGCGGAATGACCGGGTGTATGACCTGGGTTGCGGCATCGGCACATTGATGCTGCTTCTCTTTTCCCGACAAGAGACGCTCACCATTTCCGGCATAGAAATACAAAGAGAAGCCGTGGTTTTGGCAAAGCAAAATCTGGCGCGCAACGGGCTTTGTGACCGAGCCTCCGTACAAGAAGGGGATCTGCGGACCCTCCCCCAGACCCTGGCTCCCGGCCAGTGGGATCTGGTGATCTCCAACCCGCCCTACTTTTCCCCTTCCACCGGCAAACAGGCAAAAGCAGAGCATCGCGCCCAAGCGCGCACCGCTCTGTCCTGCAGCGCACCCGATCTGTGCCAAACTGCCGCCCACTTATTGCGCCCCAAAGGCCGGTTTGCCTTTGTCCTG
>JAQWCP010000158.1 GCA_028705905.1 Oscillospiraceae bacterium | reverse complement strand
TGTCACGACATTTGCCTCCAGCTTACAGGCGTTTTTAATTGACACCGTTGAGATGACAGACGGAAAATGGCACGGCGCTGTCTATGGGGTAACCAACGATCAGTGGAAACAAGTACAGGCATCCAGCGAAGTAAAAAACGTTGGTGCCAGTCAAATGGTTGGCTACGCAAAATTGGAAGAAGGAGAAAATGAATATAAGCCATACCTGTATGTTGCGGGAATCGACGCGGGGTTTTTGGATTTGATACCCATTACGGTGACAAATGGTCGCATGCCGGCAACGGAAGAAGAGATTCTACTGCCAGAGCATTTGGCTTCTAATGGAGGCATTCAGCATCAAATTGGTGATGTATTGGAATTGCATTTGGGAGAGCGCAAAACTCCCGATGGGAAGACGCTCAATCAACACAACCCTTATTCCCCGGAGGCGGTGCCAGAAACGCTTACCCTGAAGACGCAGAAACGCTATACAGTCGTTGGATTTTATGAGCGTCCAAATTTTGAAGGGATGGAAGCGCCGGGTTATACCGCCTTAACTTGTGTAAAGCCGGAAGCGGCAGGAAGCGTTGATCTTTATCTTCAAATGAAAGATCCAAAACAGGTTTATTTGTTTACCCAAGATACTTTTCAAGAGAACGAAATGGAATACAATTATGATTTACTCCGTTTCATTGGCGCATCGGATGAGCAGAGTTTTAATGTCGTACTATTTAGCCTCATTGGCATTTTAATTGTGATTATCATGGCAGCGTCGATTTTATTGATTTACAATGCATTTTCCATATCTGTGAGCGAACGCACCAGGCAGTTTGGCTTGCTTTCTTCCGTTGGCGCAACCAAACGGCAAATGAAGCAAAGCGTTTTATATGAGGCGTTGGTGCTGAGTGTCATCGGAATCCCCCTGGGTGTTCTGGCAGGCATTGCAGGGATTGGAATTACATTAAAGCTGATAGAAGGATTGTTTGCCCTCTCCTTCTTTGCAACAAGTAAGGCCACATTCCATTTATCTGTCTCTGTTACCGCAGTTGTGGTAGCCGTTGTAGTTGGGCTCATTACAGTACTACTATCCGCCTATTGGCCAGCCAAACGAGCCGTGCGCGGGTCTGCCGTTGATGCCATCCGCCAAAGTGCAGACATCAAAATCAAACCAAGACAGGTCAAAACTTCGAGACTGACCTATAAACTCTTTGGACTAGAGGGAATGTTGGCCAGCAAAAATTTCAAACGCAATAAGAGAAAATATAGAGCGACTGTTATTTCTCTTTTTGTGAGCATTGTATTATTTGTTTCTGCCAGTAGTTTCTGCGCTTATTTGGGTCAAAGTGTCAACGCTGTGGTAGAAGATATCAGCTATGACATTCAATATTATTACACCCCAGATTTGGCTGAAAAAGTCTCGTTCGGTACATTGTATCAGGAACTATTTGGTGCAAACGGCGTTACGAAAGGCAGTTATTTCACAAACATTGAAAGGGAAATTCAGGTTTCATCTGAAATGCTTTCAGAGGATTTCCAAACATTCCGTCAGGAGCATCTCGATACAATGGATCCCAATCTGCCAGTAGACACATCTACATTCAATGCCCAGATCATCTTCGTGAATGATCAGACATATCAGGCTTATCTGGAAGAAAACGGATATGATGTGAATACGTATATGAACACGCAGAATCCAGTAGCCATTGCAGTATCTTATCAGAAGATTTATGAATATCAGGAAGGGAAATATTACACGTTCCATGTGCTGAACGATCAAAATATGTCGATTAACTATGCATATCCGAAGGAAATCCCAGGATACTACCTGATTGGAGACGGATATGAAGAGAATGGTTCCTATTTTTACGAATACCAGAAAGAAGATGGGACCGGTGACATACTTCGTTTGACGAAAGAGCAGGCAGCGGAAACAAAAACCCTTCGCATTGGTGCGGTGTCAGACCAGAAACTCTTCGGTACAGATTGTTATTATGGAGAGCAAATTTGCATTTTCTATCCACACAGTGCTATGAAGGCCCTTATGGGGGAAGGTTCTGAAAAAACAACATCTACGACAATGGTATTTCAGTCGGATCATCACAAAGAGACGTACAATGAACAAATAAAAATTTTAGACCATTATCATCTTTCAGGATGGGGGCTAGACGATATTGCAAGCGTATCTGAGACCAACCGTGCGCTTGTAACCATTATCAATGTATTTGCTTATGGATTTATTGTCTTGATTTCTTTAATCGCCGCAACCAACGTTTTCAATACCATCTCGACCAATTTGAGATTGCGCACACGAGAATTTGCCATCTTGAAGTCAGTGGGTATGGGAGAGAAGGGGATCAACCGAATGATGCGGTATGAGTGCTTGCTCTATGGGCTAAAGGGGCTAATCTTTGGCATTCCTGCTTCTGTTTTCGTCACATACCTCATTTATCGAAGCATTTCCCAAGGATGGAACACTTCTTTCTTTATTCCAGCCAGTAGTATTTTAATCGCTGTCATCAGTATATTTGTTGTTGTATTTGCGACGATGATTTATGCAAGAAATAAACTAAAAAAAGAAAATATCATTGATATTTTAAAAACAGAAACTATTTAAAAGATACAAAAACCCGCCTGATCAGGCGGGTTTTTGGTGATAAAACAAGGTAACCTGTCAAAAATTGTATTGTTCTTTTTCTGGCAATTATTTTTAATTCATGATACACTCAGAACAGAAAAGAAACAGAGACAGCAGAAGGAAAAGGAAAGGAGATAAAATGAATCGAAAAAAATTGATTGGAGCAGTGTTGTTTTGCTCCCTTTTTGGGCTCTCCGCCTGTGGCAACCTTGCGCCGGGCGAGGCCCCAATTCCGTCGGTCTCCCCAACGTCTGCATCCCAAGCGATGATAGAAGAATATCAAAATGTAGGCGCATGGGATGACGGATATTTGTTTGCCGTTGGTTACTTGGGCTACTATACAGAAGAAAGTGCCCTGGCAGCTGCCAATACTTATGCAGAAGAAAACGGATTAGAGACGCCAGATGTTTTGCTATGTGACGGTATGGAAGGGTATGTGGTGATTCCAAAGTATCTAGATACGAAAATCACAGTCAATAAGTATTTGGATGAAGAGAAAAAAGAAAAAGATTTGGTGGCGGAGAGCGAAAAGGCGGTTATTCTATTTTGCAACCCAAGTGACTTGTATTCAAATGTTGAAGTGACCGTTCAACACGGGAGTGATGCTGTTGTGTTCTCTCCTTATCTCAACCTTCAGGACGGAACCTTGACCTTGCCGAAAGAGGCGAGGGATATCACGGTTTCTCACCAGGGAATCACCGGAGAGGCCGTTAAGGAAAAGATGGCTGGGGATTGGCGCGCATTGGCCCAGACAGAAAATGGAACAGGCTATTACGATATGTCCATTGCAGGCGACAAAACGGTAGTGATCGAGAACTGGATGTCGGATTCTGAATCAGGGGAACCTGAATTGATTTCCCGTTGCACAGGTCAATGGGACATTTCAGAGGATGCCGCTGTGCTGACTTGTTCTATAGACGGCAAGACATTTGAAAGTGAATATACAGTTCAGGTGGAACAAGGGGATCAACTGATGCTGTTGCTCACTTGGGTCGGAGGCGAACGAAATTTTTCCCTGGCGGAAATAGGCGATCAAATTGTTTTTACACAACAAATATGATGACACAGTCCACCTTCCACTTGACGCTTTATGAGAATGGTAAGCATGTAGGGCAAATTTACCAAATTGAAGTTCCCGGGTAAAATCATTATCCGGGAACTTCAATTTGGTGTTCTTCTAAAAAATCTGCCCAATTAATGCGTTGATTTGGCAGCCTGGCCTGCGGGAAAATATAAAATAAGGAAAAAAAGAAAAAGTTTTTGCTTGACAATTGTAATAAAATGAGGTATATTGTTCTAGCGGTTTTCTTTTGGAAACCTCATGATTTGTTGGAGAGATGGCTGAGCTGGTCGAAGGCGCACGACTGGAAATCGTGTATACCCTTTAAAGGTATCGAGGGTTCGAATCCCTCTCTCTCCGCCATAAAAAACAGTCCTATTGGACTGTTTTTTGTTTTATCTGTGGTATAATCAAGCAATGATTTTGTATAGGTAATGTAAAATGAATATTCAAAAAGCCATTCGTTCGTTAAGACAAAAAGGGTATTTTGTTTCATATTTTGAAAATTCTAAAGAAGCTGTTGCATATTTAAATCATAAAATTAATAACCAAATTGTTGGTTTTGGAGATTCAGACACCTTATTGAGCTTAAATTTATATGAAAGTCTTTCTTATCATAATAAAGTATACGATCCTCAACATGAGTTATATGGGTGGAGTTTTTTAGATATAGCTAAAAAGAGTATAACTGCTAATGTATTTCTGACATCCATTAATGCTTTTTCTGAAACAGGGGAACTTGTTAATATTGATGGAACAGGCAATCGCGTAGCTGGCTCCATATTTGGTCATCAAAAAGTCTTTTTTGTTGTAGGCGTTAATAAACTTGTCCCAACCCTTGAAGAAGCTGTTTGGCGTGCAAGAAATGTTTCTGCCCCACGTAATGCTATGCGATTGGGATTAAAAACACCATGTGCAAAGGAAGGAACAAAATGTTTTAATTGTTCGAGTCCCGATAGAATTTGTAATGGTATGATAATTTACTTAAGGTCACCTCTAAAAATTCGCAGCAAAAGTCTTTCAAAACTTGCTGAAATATGGTATAATAAAGGCATCAAAATCAAGGTGGTAAAGTGGAAATGCAACTCAATCTGTTTGCTGAAGAAA
>JAQWCP010000157.1 GCA_028705905.1 Oscillospiraceae bacterium | reverse complement strand
AACAGGGCGGAGATCGCCGTTTTCCGGTGCCGGCGCCGCCCTTTTTCCTTTTGCTCCGGCTCCGCCGGGGCGGCCTGCTCTTTTTCCTGGAGCGGCAGGGGCGGCCCGTCCAAAATGCCGGGCCGCGGCATCAGGGCGGCGCAGAAAATGCGCTTGCCCATCTGCCCCGGGAACGGGGCAACCCGCAGAGAAAGTGCCAGGGGCGTCCCGTCTCTGCGCCGGGACTGGTATGTGTCGATCAGCACATGGCCGCTGCGAAAGGCCTTGTGGCAAAGCTCCAGCAGCCGCCGAGCCTCTTCCTCCGGCATCAAAAGCCCGGGTGTCCCTTCAAACTGCTCGATATATTCTTTTTTGGAATACCCGTGCATCCTGCAATATGTCTCATTGGCATAGGCCACGTCCATCTCCTGGCCGTCCAGCTCCAGCAGGCCAATGCCCACAGGCAGCGTGTCCAAAAGCGACCGCAGCGTCTCTGCCATATCCACACTTTTCTGCTCCAGCGCCGAAAGCGCTGTCACATCCTGGGCAGAAACGAAAACCAGCCCCCAGGAGGCACCCTGTGCCAAACACCGAACCACCGCGCGGATGGACTGCATCTCGCCGGTTTCCGTCTGTCGGCGGTAGCTGCCCGCCACCGGGCCGCCGCCCTCCATGGCCTTTTGCAGCAGCGCCGAAAGCAGCGCCCGGTCCTTCTCCGGCGTCCGGTCCCAGGCCCGCTGCCCGCTCTGCTGCAGCGACGCCCCGTCGCCGTCAATGAGGGTCAAATACGCCTGGTTGGCCCGCAGCAGCGAGGGCGTGCCATCCTGCCATTCATAAATGGCGGCGCCGTCCACCGCATACTCCAGCAGCAGGCTGAATGGCGCCTCCGCTGTCCAGATCTCCCCAAACGCCGGGTCGCGCACGGTGCAGGCAGGCGCGGGGGCGGTGGTGTTCACCTTCAAATCCACCAGCTCCCGATATTGCCCTGCCGGCATGGGTCTTGCAAAATGGAACCCCTGCACATGGGTACAGCCGATGCTCTTCAAAAACACCGCCTGCCACTTTGTCTCCACTCCCTGTACCGTCACCGGCACATTCAGCCATTGGGCCATCCGCAAAATGGAAACCAAAATCCGCCCGCCGCGGCTTTTGGCCTTCTCTTCCCCTTCCAAACGCCGCAGGTCGATCTTCCAGCCGCTGGCGGGAAGGTCTTTCAGCAAAGCCAAAGAAAGACCGCCGTTTAAAAACTGATCCAGCAAAACGGGGAACCCGCTCTCCCGCAGCGCCCGCGCCGTGGAGAGCAGCTGTTCCGGCCGGGTGTTGCCCCCTCTCGCGTCCAGCTCCAGCTCCAAAAGAGCCGGGTCCAGCCCATACTGCTCCACAAGGCGCAAAAGCGTCCGGCACAGATTGGGGTTATAAAGCTGGAGGCGGGACACGTTGATGGAAACGGGCAGCGCCCGTCCCGTTTGATCCAGCTGGGTCCGGAGGAGCTTGCACACCTGCTCCCAAAGATATGGCTCCAGCTGCAACATAAACCCGTTTCGTTCAAAAAGGGGAAGAAACGCCTCGGGCAGGATCGTCCCCTTTTGGGGGTGGCACCAGCGCACCAGCGCCTCCGCGCCCAGGATACTGCCGGTTTCCAAATCGTATTTCGGCTGCAAATAGACGGCAAACTGCCCATCCAGCAGCGCACCCTCCATCTCCCCTGCCATCTCCCGCTCTTCCGTCCGGCTTTGCCGCAGGGTTTCGTCAAAAAACGCGTATCGCTTCGTGTCCGTTCCCTTCACCGTTTTCATGGCAAGCCCCGCCCGGTCGCAAAGGGTCTCCGCCGGGATCTGGGCATCCTCCACCAGGCAAAGCCCAAAGCAGACCTGGACACGGAAATCCAGAGGATAAGCGGAGAGCCGATCCTGGACAAAGGACATCAAGTTTTGCACCCCTTGTTTCGTATAAGGCATACAGATGGAAAACACGTCCCCGCCAATCCGGCCGCAAAGCCCCTCCTCCCGCAGCAAAAGCCGCAGCGTCTCGCCCAGATAGCGCAGAAGCCTGTCCCCCTCGTCCTGGCCGAACAGCTCATTCACCATCCGGAACCGCTCCACGTCCATCTGAATCATCACATAACGGATCCCCGGATCAGAGAGAATCCGCTTCTGCACTTCTTGGAAAAAGGCCACCCGACCCAGCAGCCCCGTCAGGCCGTCCACCCGTTCCTCCCATGCCTCGGCCCGCTGGTCGGGCGAGATATCCTGAAACAGCAGGGCACACCGGCCCGCCTCGGGCCGATAGGCCGTGACCGGATAGGGCCGGCCGTTGATAGAAAAAACCCATTTGGCCGTGGGCGTGCGGCCATCGGCCACGGCGCGGCACGCCTCTAGCTGGGCTTCCCCCTGCCCGTCCTGGGCAAACGGCGCAAATACCGTCCCCTCCACTTGCTCCGGCGTTTGATCCAAAAGGGCGGCATAGGCAACATTGGCATAGTCCACCACCAGAGAAGCCGGCCCCTTGGCCCCCTGGTTCTTTGGGCGCAGCACCACAAAGGGAAGGGGCAGCAGATGCATCATAGCTGGCGCCGGCTGGCGCTCTTTCTCCCTCTCCGACGGCGCCTGTTCCATCCCGCCGCCCATTGTTTCACGGTTGTCGATCATGGATTCCCCCCCTGTTCCAAAACGGGGGAGAACGGCGTTCTCCCCCGCCAACTGATTTCATTCGCCATTTGACTGATTGATTCTAGTTTACATTGCACAGCGACATAAAACAAGCCTTTTTTCCCCTTTTCCCCTCTTCGGCCGGGGCAAAACAAAAGCGGAGGGTGTACCCGATGATACGCCCTCCGCCAAGCCATGGCTGTTTTCTCTGCGCCGGGGTGCAATGCCCCCGGCGACTTTTTGTCCCCCGATTCGACAAAGAGGGCAAGCTCATTCTGTCATAAATAAAATGCCCAGTGTATTCGGCCCGCAGTGGCTGGAGATGGTGCAGCTGGCTCGGGTCACGATGATCTCATCAAAGTGCATGGTCGCTTCGATGGTGTCCCGCACCATCGCCTGCAGTTCCGGCGGGATGGTGGAATATGTGATAAAGATCCGCCCGGTTCGGATATTGGAATACGCCTTCAGCTTGTCCTCCACATACCGCCGGAGCACTTCTTTCAAATTGCCCCGGTATTTTTTCCCCACGTGCATTTTGCCGGAATCGTTTTCCACTTCGATGCAGGGTTTTAAGTTGAGCAAATTGGCGCCCAACGCCGTCAGCGTGGAGCAGCGGCCCCCCGCCGCCAGATAGGTCAGTGTGTCTAGGATAAAGCTGGCATGGACCTTGCCCGTCATCCCCCGCAGCGTCTCCGCAATCTCCGCCGCCGTCAGCTCCCCTTTTTGGATCAGCTCTCCAGCCTCCACCACCAGATGTCCGGTGCCGGTAGAGAGGTTGCAGGAGTCAATGGGGTACACCCCCTTCAGCATCTCGGCGGCAATGCGGCAATTCTGGTGGGTGGCAGAAAGGCCGCTGCCCAAATTGATGTGGATTACCTCATACCCTTGGTCTGTCCACTGGCGGAAATAATCCACACATTCTCCTACGCTGATGGCCGCCGTTGTGGGCAGCAGTTTATCTTTTTTATACGCGTCAAAAATCTCCGCCGCGGTAATCGTAACATTGTCCAAATGGTCCGTTTCGTCCAATATAATATGAAACGGCAAAAAATGCACTTGGTATCGGTCTTTCAGCTCTGGCCCCAGATCACAGGTGCTGTCTGCGCTTAAAATAATCTTTCGTTCCATGTCAATACCCCTGTTTTCATTTTCTTTCTTCCTTATACTAAAGTGATTCCCATGTTCTGTCAAGGGGTTTTCGCCGCCCCGGTTCGCAAAGCAACCCCCGCCTGCCCGCCTCTTGTCCCCGCTTTACATTGGGCCCCATCTATGATACACTGTAGTGAAATTTTGTTGTATTTTGTCTGATATGCAGGGTGGCCGCCGGTGGTGGCGCCGCCCCGTCACCGGGAAAGGAGGCACCCCTTTGCGTTCCACTTCTCCTCCCCGCGGCAAGCGGGCGGCTGGGCCCCGCCGCCGCAAATGGCCCTTGGCCGTTGCCATTGTGCTTCTTTTGTTCTTTGGCGCCTGGATGGGGCTGCGGGCCGTCCTTTTGGCGGACCTGCGTCTGCTGCAGGGGCTTTCCGACAGTTCTCTGTTTTTTCAAAACGGCGCCCCCGGCCAGGCCGTCCTCTCCGCCCTCACCGGCATCCCCGCCAATCCGCTGGACCGAACAGCCTTTGTCAAACAGGAAAACGGCCGCATCGCCTATGACGCCCCCGGGGACACCTTTCAGGGTGTTGACGTCTCGGTTTACCAAGGCGCCATCGATTGGGACAAGGTCAAGCAGGACGGCATCGACTTTGCCATCATCCGGGTGGCAGCCCGTGGGTACCGGACGGAAGGCGTCCTGGCAGAGGACCCCAACTGGCAGGTCAATTTAGAAGGTGCCATAGATGCCGGGCTTCCCGTGGGGGTCTACCTCTTCTCCCAGGCCACCTCTCCCGAGGAAGCCCGGGAGGAAGCGGAGTTTCTCCTGGCCCGCATAGAGGGGTACCATATCACATACCCGGTGGTGTTCGATTGGGAGCCGTTTGAACACAGCGCCCGAACAGACGATATCTCAAGCGAAACCTTGACGGACGCTTGCATTGCCTTTTGCCAAACCATTCAGGCGGCTGGGTACACCCCCATGGTCTACTGCAATCTCTCCATCGGTCTGCTGCAATATGATCTGCACCGTCTGGCCGCTTACGACTTCTGGCTGGCCCAATACAAC
>JAQWCP010000156.1 GCA_028705905.1 Oscillospiraceae bacterium | reverse complement strand
CTCCTGCGGGCTGATCACCGTGCTGATCTCTTTTGCGGTGGGAATTTTCTTTGGTGGACTGGCTGGCTATGCCGGCGGCATTGTAGACGACGTCATGATGCGCCTGTCCGAAATGATCCAGTCCTTCCCACCTCTCATTCTGGCCATGGTCATTGCCGCGGCATTGGGGCCCAATATCTCCAACTCCGTACTGGCCATGGCAATCATCTGGTGGCCCAATTACGCCCGCCTGACCCGTAGCATCGTCATCTCCATCAAGCAGAACGACTACATCACCGCCAGTCGGGTGCTGGGCGCCTCCCATATGCGGATTCTAGGCAAGGAGTTGTTACCCAACAGCGTTGGCTCCCTGGTGGTCATGTGTACATTGGATCTGGGCAATGCCATTCTGATGTTCTCCGGTCTGTCGTTCCTGGGTTTGGGCGTTCAGCCGCCAGTAGCAGAGTGGGGCGCTATGGTCAGCGACGGCGTCCGCACCTCCGCCAACTGGTGGGTCTCCACCTTCCCGGGGCTGGCCATTTTCAGCGTGGCCATCGGAGCCAATTTCATTGGCGACGGCCTGCGTGACTATCTGGATCCCAAGATGCGCCGCACCATCGCCTGAGGAGGAACTAGAATATGGAAAAAATTCAGCTAAACGAGCTCCCTGTCGGCGGTTTGCCACTTTACGAAATGCAGCGCTTGTTCGGTGCGTCGGGTCACTTCCATAGCATGAGCATGAGCTACATTACCTTGTTGCCGGGCCACCGGGTGCCGGATTTCGGCACCGGGGTCCACACAGCGGACGAGTATTCCTTTTTTCTGGAGGGAGAGGTCTACACCGAGAGTGGGGACTATCAGGGTCTCTGCCGGGCGGGAGAGGGCACACTGATTCCCCGGGGAGAGCGCCACTGGTGTGAAAACCGCACCGACCGGCCTTGCCGCCTGCTGTGTGTCATGATCGAGTGAGCGAAATCCGCCAGTTCGGACACGAACTCGCGGATTTCTTTTTTGCCATTCGGGCGCGACGCTGTGTTGGCTACCCAGTGACGGGGTATAGAATCCGAAATCTCGCAGAATTTTAGAAATTGGAAAGGGGACTTCTCTATGAATCAGGCACGTATCAAACGCGTAACAGAGCAGATGAGACGGCAGGGACTGACCCAGATTCTGGTCACATCCACCGCCTCGATCTACTATCTCACTGGCTTTTGGGTGGAGCCACACGAGCGGATGCTGGCTCTCTATCTGGATGAGGATGGTCGGGCCGTCCTGTACGGAAACGCGATTTTTGGGCTGCCCTCTACATCGGAGTTGCCCGTAATAACCCATTCTGATGGTGAGGATCCCGTGGGCCATCTTGCGGCGGCCGTTCGGCCCGGTGCGCTGGGTATTGACAAGTTTTGGTACAGCAAATTTCTGATCGGTCTCCTGTCCCATCGGAGTGACGTGACACCCGTCCACGGCTCCGATCCTGTGGACCTGTGCCGCAAATGCAAAGATGACATGGAGCGCGCGGCCATGTGCCACAGCTCTTCCATAAACGACCAGGTGATGGCTTCCGCCATCTCCGCCCTGCGAGAGGGCGTCCGGGAGAATGAACTGGCCTCTTTGGTAAACCGGGCGTTTCTGGCCCGGGGCGCCGACTGCGAGGGTACCCAGTTGGTCTGCTTTGGCCCCAACGGTGCGGATCCCCACCACAGTGGGGACGGCACAGTATTGCAGCCCGGTGACAGCGTGATTTTCGACATTTTCACCCCCATCGGACGCTATTGGTGCGATATGACCCGCACTATCTTTTACCGCTCTGCCGGAGAGAAGCAACGCCAGGTCTATGAGCTGGTGCGCCGTGCCAACGAAGCCGCCGAGAAGGCGGTTCGCCCCGGCATCCTGCTCTCTGAGCTGGATAGTATCGCACGGAAAATCATCACCGATGGTGGCTACGGCCCCCAGTTCACCCACCGGCTGGGTCACAGCTGTGGAATGGAGTGCCATGAGCCCCCCGATGTAAGCGACGCGTCCCACGTCCCCCTGGAGTCGGGCATGGTCTTTTCCATCGAGCCGGGCATCTACCTGCCCGGCGAGTTCGGTGTCCGCATTGAGGACCTGATCCTAGTCACAGAGACCGGCTACGAGGTGCTCAACCACTATCCCAAGGATCTGCAAATCATAGGCTAACCTCCCGTTCTGGCGGGAGCCCTGCAGCCGACCATCCGGCTGAATTTCGGCAGACAAACTGTGGGGGGCAATTCGCTCCCCGCAGTTTGCCTACATAGAAACCAGGTTGTTCTTGAAAAATTTCACCGCCGCGCGTATGATAAAGAAAAAACGAACCAATGGAAGGGAGTTTTGTCCTGTGACTTATTCAGAACTGCTACAAAAAGCCAAGACGTGCATTGGGCCTTACTGTAAGGCATGCGATATCTGCAATGGCTACGCCTGCAAAAATCAAATACCAGGCCCGGGCGCCAAAGGAGTTGGCGACACCGCCATTCGCAACTATAATGCTTGGCAATCCATTCGTTTGAATTTAGATACACTCTGTGCGACGCGCCCGGTGGATACCACATTCTCTTTTGGGGGCAAAACATTCTCATATCCCATTTTTGCCGGCCCTGTGGGTGCAGTCAACTTGCATTACGGAAATCAGCACTCCGATATTACTTATAACAACCTTTTGGTGTCCGCCTGCGCCAATGCGGGCATTGCCGCGTTTACTGGTGACGGAACCGATCCGAGTATCATGGAAGCCGCCACCGGCGCCATCCAAATGGCCGGCGGCATTGGAATCCCAACGGTAAAGCCTTGGAATTTTGCAACCATCCGGGAAAAGGTCAAGCTGGTCAAGCAGGCAAATGCCTTCGGCATGGCAATGGATATTGACGCGGCAGGTCTTCCCTTTTTGAGGAATATGACCCCACCGGCCGGTGGAAAATCTGTACAGGAACTGCATGAGATTGTGGAAGCAGCTAACATTCCTTTCATTGTAAAGGGCATTATGACGGTAAAAGGCGCCTTGAAAGCCGAAGAGGCCGGCGCCTCTGCCATCGTGGTATCCAACCACGGCGGGCGCGTATTGGATCAGTGCGCCGCCACTGCCGAGGTGCTGACGGAAATTGCTGATGCCCTGAATGGGAGAATCCCCATTTTTGTTGACGGTGGCATTCGTTCTGGTGCGGATATTTTAAAAGCATTGGCTTTGGGTGCTTCCGGTGTTCTCATCTGCCGTCCTTTCGTTTTAGCGGTTTACGGCGGCGGTGCAGAAGGTGTCCTTTTTTATATCCAAAAGCTGGCCTCCGAGCTGGTGGATGCAATGGCAATGTGTGGTGCTTTTTCTCTTGGGGAAATCACCCGCGATATGATACGTCTTCCCCGCTGATTTTTCTAAGAGGCGAGCATTCT
This sequence comes from Oscillospiraceae bacterium, assembly GCA_028705905.1. Classification (GTDB taxonomy): domain Bacteria; phylum Bacillota; class Clostridia; order Oscillospirales; family Oscillospiraceae; genus RGIG529. Next base: position 1,412 of record JAQWCP010000156.1, on the reverse strand, counting down.
AAAGAATGTTCGCCTCTTTTCCATCCATGAGCCGTTACCAAAATGGCGGGGAGAATTGTTTCTTTTTTTGTTTCTTTTTGATGGTATTTATGTTACAGTGATACAATTGATGTAAAACATTTTCAATAAGCCAGCTCGAGCAATGAAAGGAGGTGTTCTCACGTGGACAACCTATTTCCTTCTATTCAAGAATGGTTGGAGCAATCCTGGACTTTTCTTCAAAGCACCTCTGTGTCCGGGACCTGGTATACATCTATCATCCGGTGGATTATGCCTATTTTGGCATTAGCCATTCTCGCCTCTTCCATCCGCTCTCTTTTGCGCGTGAAATATCCTGCGGAGATCTGGGGCTATGTGAGCCTGCCCGGCGGTGTGCGTCTGCCATTGTCTCACTGGGAAAATACCATCGGGCGTTCAAAATCATGCGACATCCAGCTGAACTATCCCACGGTCTCTCGCAATCAGGGGACGCTGATTCGAGATGATGACGGGAACTGGACCATTACAGACCTCTCCTCAAAAACCGGGATTTCTATCAACGGCTCTAAAATAGACCATCAGGCACCAATTCACCCGGGAGATGTGGTCACCATCGGCGGAATGGATATTGTGTTTATTCCCGTTTCACAGGCAGAACAGGCTTATCGCCTTCAAGAGCGTACAGAAGAATCCCGTCCTGTGTTCCCATGGGGATCTCTCCTGTTGCTTACATTGTTTCAGGCGTTGACGGCACTGGAGTTTTTAGTGGCGTATGGAGATGAAATCAACCCACTCGTTCCCTTGTCTTTTGCAGGGCTTTGTGGCATGATGTGGTGTTATGCTCTTTGCATGCGCGCCGCCAAACGGTTCGGCTTTGATATGGAGATCATTGCACTTTTTTTGTCGACACTTAGCTTGGCGGTGGTTTCCTCCTCCGCTCCATCCGCTGCACTCAAACAGCTTATTGCAATTTCTCTTGGCCTGATCGTCTTTCTTGTTCTGGGCTGGATTTTGCGGGATCTCAAACGTGCCGTCAAACTCCGTCCCATGATGGCGGTGTTCGCCGTTGGTCTGTTCGGGCTGAATCTGGTTTTGGCCAAAACGGTGTACGGCGCCCGCAACTGGATTTCCATTGGCGGATTTCAGTTCCAGCCCTCTGAGCTCATTAAAATCGCATTTGTCTTTTTCGGTGCCGCTACGTTGGATCGCCTGTTTGCCCGGCGGAATCTCTATGGCTTCATTGTCTTTTCCGGCTTTTGCCTTGGGTGTCTGGCTCTGATGGGCGATTTTGGCACTGCGGCCATCTTCTTTGTTACATTTCTGGTTATGGCTTTTCTTCGGTCCGGAGACTTTGCCACACTTTCTCTGATTTGCGGTGGAACTGTGTTCGCCGGGTTTATCGTTTTGCAGATCAAACCATATATCGCCAGACG
>JAQWCP010000155.1 GCA_028705905.1 Oscillospiraceae bacterium | reverse complement strand
GGGAACATATACGCAGTTTGGCATTTGGACAATCGACACATTAGATGTCTACTCAATAGAGAAGGTCAGTAACAGCATCTACTGCAACGTCACAGCCTGCGGAGCGCCGACCGCTTGCTCGGTAAGCGCGACGCTGGCTGAGGGAAACGTCACCCTATCATGGAGCGGTGCGTCCAATGGTGCGGGCAACGCCATCACGTCTTACGAAATACAATACAGCGACTCTCCCGATAACAGCGCGTGGGGCGCTTGGACGGCGCTGACTACGGTGAGCACCTCCGTGACAAGCGGCATCGTGAGCGTCAGCCCTCCGGCCTCGCGTGGCAATTACCGCCGATTCAGGATACGGACGCGCGGCGCTGCCGGTGCGAGCTTCTACTCCGACTGGATGGTATCCGTCAACAGCGTTCGCAGAAACACACTGCCGACGCCGCCTTCTTCTTTTACTGCCACCCCCGCCATCTATGAGGGCAACGCCGTGACCCTCGCGTGGAGCGGCACGGTTCCGGGTACCAGCGCCATCAAGCAGTATGTAATCCAGCGCGCAACCTCCACGGACGGTGTGAACTGGTCGGTATACGAGGCGCTGGCGACCATTGTTTCAAGCGCGACCTCCGGTACTTACGAGGCGAATGCCTCTCCGGTAGCGGGAACATATACCCGTTACCGCATCAGCGTGACCGATGTTCTGGACGCTGTTTCCGCTTATGTGGTCAGCGGTTCGGTTAAAAAGAATAGCCCGCCCTCCGCGCCGGTGATTGTCTGTCCGATGTCCGGTAGTTCCGCTTATAACACCACGCCGCGTTTCTTGATCACCACGGGCGTTGAGCCAGACGGCCAGACGCAGATCGTGGAGGTAAAAGTCGATTCGGGGGTGCGGCATAACAGCGTGGACAATCCCGAAATGTTTTCAAACAGCGGCTATCTTGACAATAACGTCAAAACGGTGTATCAGGCGGCAACGCTGGCTGCCGGGAACCATACGGTGACTTTCCGATGCCTTGACAGCGATATCGGGTCGGCAAGCCCGGAGGTTATCCGCACCTTCGCGGTATTGCCTTCACCCTTCGAGCCGATCACCGCAAATGTAACGCATGTGCAGGCGGCGCATATGCTGGTGCTCCGAACCACTGTCAACACGGTTCGCAATTACTATGGCATGTCGGCGGTCATCTGGAACGGAGACATCCTCGCGGGAAAGACCTTTGTAAAGAACTGGCCGTTCCACATCCTTGAAATTCGCAACGCCATCGAGCCGATAATTGATCTTATCAACCGGTTTGACAATGTTTCCACTTTCGACGTGCCGGAGGTGGAATGGCTGCCAATCGGAACCGGTCGCCCGAAGGCGGCGGTGATGCAGCAGTTACAGGAATTGATTTTAGCTCTATAGCGAGTACAGATTACAGCGTCTCCGCTTCTGCGGGGGCGCTTTTCTATATACAAAAATTCAATTGAATGGAGGTAAAGACAATGAAAACAGTATGGAACTGGGTGCAGGCGGCTGTTGTCGCCTGCGGCGGTTTTCTCGGTTGGTTCCTCGGCGGTATGGACGGCTTTCTCTATGCGCTCATCGCCTTTGTGGTCGTCGACTACCTGACCGGCATTATGTGCACCATTGTGGATAAAAAACTATCCAGCGAAATCGGCGCGAAAGGCATCTTCAAGAAGATGCTGATCTTTATTCTGGTGGGCGTGGGACACATCATCGACAGCCAAGTCCTCGGCGATGGAGGAGCGATCCGAATAGCGGTGATCTTCTTTTATCTGAGCAATGAGGGCGTTTCGCTGCTGGAAAACGCGGGACATTTGGGGCTGCCCATTCCTGAAAAGCTCAGGGATGTACTGGCGCAACTTCATGACCGCGACAACAAGGAGGATAAATAAATGAATCTGCACAAATTACTGCTCACGAACAACGCCTGCTACAAAGCAGGGCGGACAATTACGCCGAAGGGCATTATGGTACATTCCACGGGTGCGAATAACCCGAATCTCAAACGATACGTCGGCCCGGACGATGGTCTGCTCGGCAAAAACCCGAATAACAATCACTGGAACACCGATACGCCGGACGGACGGCAGGTCTGCGTCCACGCCTTTATCGGCAATCTGGCGGACGGTACGATTGCCGCCTACCAGACCTTGCCGTGGAATTATCGCGGCTGGCATTGCGGCGGCTCCGGTAACGACACGCACATCTCCTTTGAAATTTGTGAAGATGCCCTTACGGATGGCGATTATTTCAATAGGGTCTACAACGAGGCAGTGGAGCTTTGCGTATATCTGTGCAAGCAGTACGGTCTAAATGAATCCAACATCATCTGCCACAGCGAGGGCTATAAGCTGGGTATTGCCAGCAACCATGCCGACGTCATGCACTGGTTTCCCAAGCACGGCAAAAGCATGGACACCTTCCGCGCTGCCGTCAAGCAGGCGCTTGCTGAGAGTGCCGCGCCCGCTCCTCAACCGACGCCCGATCCGGAACCGGCCACGCCCGGTGCAAACATCGCGGAAGGTGCGCTGGTGGCCTTTAAAAACGGTACGACCAACTACTACCCGGGCAGCGTAAACGTGCCTTCGTGGGTGATTTCGGATTACTACCACAAGATTACACAGGTAACTTCCAGCGGCAAGCCAGTTGTCAAAGGCGGCAAGGTTTGTGTGCTGCTCGGGAAAAAGGTCAAGAAATCAGGCGGTGCTGAAGAAGCTGGTATTAATACATGGGTGGACATGGACGCGCTGGCCGTTGTCGGTGCGCCGAGCACTGGCGGTAATAGCGCTACCTATACCGTCAAGCAGGGAGACACGCTGTGGGGCATCGCCGCGACCTTTTTGGGCAGCGGCGCGCGTTATCCGGAGATTCAGGCGGCAAACGGCCTGACCTCCGATGTTATTAAGACCGGACAGGTCTTGAAGATTCCCACGAAATAAGGCTGTGAGGGCGGTTCGTTAGGAGCCGCCTTCCTCTTTTCCCCGGAGGTGATTGTATGACAGGCGATGAAAAGCAAAAGGTGCTGGAGATGCGCGGTCAGGGATTACCTTTTTCACAGATTGCCGATTCTTTCGGCTTATCGGTGAACACAGTCAAATCCTTCTGCCGCCGCAATATGTCAGCCTGCGACGCTTCCGAAGATATGGGGAACAAAGAAAACAAGGGGCTATGTAAGCAATGCGGAAAGAAGCTGGAGCAGAAACCAAAGGCCAAGCCCAAGATGTTCTGCGACGACCATTGCCGCCATGAATGGTGGCGTTCACACCGGAACCTGCTCAAACAAAAAGTGGTATACCGGATCACCTGCGCTTGCTGCGGCGCGTCTTTTGAAAGCTATGGCAACAAAACCCGGAAATACTGCAGCCATGCGTGCTACATCAAAGACCGGTTTGGAAAGGAGGATAGCCGTGACAGATGAGCAATTTGAACGGGAAAAAAATTACTGCGCGGCGATCTCCATTGCCAAATCGCTGTTGGCAAAGGGGCTTATAAGCGAGAGGAATTACCGTAAGATTGATACAATTTACATCAAGAAATACCGTCCTGTTTTGGGTGGCCTGAAAGCCGGAAACCCTTGACTTATCGGGGCTTTAGAGCGAACATGTGACATGCGGAGCCTGACGGTTCGGCACCCGGAAAGGAGGGATTTTTGATGCGGGTTATCACGAAACTCAAACCTATATCGCCACCAATTCCAAGGCGAAAACGCACGGCGGCCTATGCGCGCGTTTCAAGCGGCAAGGATGCCATGCTCCATTCGCTGTCCGCGCAGATCAGCTATTACAGCGGCTATATCCAAAAGCGGGGCGAATGGGAGTATGTCGGTGTTTATGCGGATGAGGCGCTTACCGGTACCAAGGACGAAAGGCCGGAGTTTCAGCGGTTGATAAACGACTGCAGAAACGGCAAAATCGACATGGTCATCACAAAGTCTATCGCGCGCTTCGCGCGGAACACGGTGACCATGCTGGAAGTGGTACGGGAACTGAAACTGCTCGGCATCGATGTCTACTTTGAAAAAGAGAATATCCACTCTCTCAGCGGGGATGGCGAGGTAATGCTCACCATCCTCGCTTCTTATGCGCAGGAGGAAAGCCGCTCGGTTTCAGAAAACTGCAAATGGCGTATCCGGAAACGGTTTGCCGAGGGGGAACTCGTCAGCCTGCGCTTCATGTTTGGCTACCGTGTTGTGAAAGGCGAGGTACAGATTGACCCTGATGAAGTCACCGTTGTTCGCATGATTTTTAACGATTACATCGGCGGCATGGGCGGCAGTCTGATTGCCAAGAAGCTGCGGGACATGGGCGTGCCTTCGGTGCGCGGGGGGACTTGGAACGCCGAGCGCGTGGTGGCGCTCATCAAGAACGAGAAATACACCGGAAACGCGCTTCTGCAGAAAAAATATGTTGTCGATCACCTGACAAAAAAAGAGGTCTGGAACAAGAGACGGCTTCCGCAATACTACGCGGAGGATACACATCCGGCAATCATCGACATGGAGACCTTTGAGATGGCGCAGGAGGTTATGGAGCAGCGCAGACGGCGGTTTCAAAATAAAACGGGCGTCGCGCCGAACCGATACCCCTTCACCGGCAAGATCGAGTGCGAGGGCTGCGGCAAGAACTACAAGCGGAAAACGACCGCAGGAAAATCGTACTGGCAATGCGCCACCTACCTGCAGGAAGGCAGGAATGCCTGCCACACCAAGCAAATTCCCGAGGATATCCTCCATACGGTGACCGCAGAGGCGCTCGAGCTGGCGGTTTTCGACGGGGTCGTTTTTAAGGAGCGGATTGCCGCGATTCGCGTACCGGAAGCTAACC
>JAQWCP010000154.1 GCA_028705905.1 Oscillospiraceae bacterium | reverse complement strand
GTACAAAAAGGAATATCCGCTGATTGATTGGGACTGGTACCGCGAGGACTGTATCGCCGCGATCCAGCAGGAGGGCTTGCCGCTTCCGGGCAAATCCTCCTGTTTTTTCTGCCCCTCCATGAAGCGGCACGAAATCCGCACCCTGTACCACAATCACCGAGATTTATATGACAGAGCCATCGCCATCGAGCGCGGTGCAAAGCCCAATCTGACCTCGGTCAAGGGCTTGGGGCGCAATTGGGCATGGGAAGATTTTGTGGAAGCCGATAAAAACCAGACTGCAATGTGCTGGCTGTTCTCTGAAAACGATATGCCCTGCGGTTGCTATGACGGTGAGTAACACAGCGGAAGGATGTGAATGCCCATGAAAAAATCAGAAAAACAACAGGAAATTAAGGCGAGCCTGCTGGAAGATATGCTGTCCTTTATCACCTACACTCCCAACCGAGAGTCGGACATTTTAGCCTTTATGGGGCAGTACCAAAAGGCAGAACGAGAGTGCAGGCCCCCTATTTTAGAGCATCTGCGTGCCTGCATGGACGGCGGCGAGTACCCAAATCCCTATGCCGAGAACTATCATTACACCCCGGAGGATGTGTCTACGTGCGGCACTATTCTGGATGAATATACGGCAAGTCTCGCTGCTGCTGTGGGAAACACTGGTGCCATTTCGGAATGTGTGCGAGAAACGGTCTGCCAGCTCAATGCGCTGGATGAAAAATGTGACCACTATCTCATTGACACTTGGCGCAGAGAACGGCTGTGCAGCTTCATCAATACAGCGGCCGAGCAGGCGGGGCTTGCGCCCCACAATGACCATACCTTGCAGCACAGAATGTGGTAAGGCGGTGAGTAAATGGAGATACAAGGTCAGGATTTTGGCATTGAAATTGAAATGACCGGCTTAACCCGCAGCCGCGCCGCCGAGGTACTTGCTGAATATTTCGGCACAAGTAGAAACTACGAGGGCACCTATTACGATGCCTCCTATGCACTTGACCAAGAGGGGCGCAAATGGAAGGTCATGAGCGACGCCAGCATCAGCTGCCAACGGAAAGAGGGACACAGAAAAGTGTTTGCGGATAGCGCTTACAGCGTGGAGTTGGTCAGCCCCATCTGCCAGTACAAGGATATTCAAACAGTGCAGGAGCTGGTGCGCAAGCTCCGGGAAGCCGGGGCTTTTGTCAACTCCTCCTGCGGTATCCATATCCACATCAATGCCGCCCCATTTGATGCGCCCCATCTGCGCAATCTGGTCAACATTATGGCAGCCAAAGAGGATATGATTTACAAGGCGCTCAAGGTTGCCCGTGGCAGAGAGAGCAGCTATTGCCGTAAAATTGACCCCGATTTTTTAGAGCGTGTCAATCGGCAGAAGCCAACAACCCGTGAGCAGTTCAAACGCATTTGGTATAACGGCGGGGACGGCAGCCATGAGCATTACCACAACAGCCGCTACCACTGTCTCAATCTGCACAGCGTCTTTCAAAAAGGAACGGTGGAATTTCGGGCATTTAATGGAGATCTGCACGCCGGTAAAATCAAGGCGTACATTCAGTTCTGCCTTGCCATCACCGCACAGGCACTCAACCAGCGGTCGGCAAGCCCTACGAAAACGCAGTCCAGCAACGAAAAATATACCTTTCGTGTTTGGCTTTTGCGGCTCGGATTGATTGGCGATGAATTCAAAACCGCCAGAGGGCATCTGCTGGATCATCTGGAGGGCTGCATTGCTTGGAAAGACCCGGCGCAGGCGGCCGCCCAAAAAGAGCGGATGCGTAAAAAGCGTGAGGAAGAATTGACGCAAAATCAGCAGGAAGAAACACAACCGGATATGGAGATTCAGCAGGAGCAAGCCGATGAGGATGCCCCTGCTTTTTCTATGTCCATGACCATGTAGGAGGTGCAAATTGAGTAAGGAAAAAATCTATATTGCCTATGGCAGCAACCTAAATCTGCCGCAGATGGCCCAGCGATGCCCCACAGCCAAGGTGCTGGGCGCAACGGAAATCAAGGATTATGAGCTGCTGTTCCGTGGCTCCCGAACCGGCTCTTACGCCTCTGTTGAGCCTTGCGAGGGCAAAAGTGTGCCGGTGCTTTTGTGGAGCGTAGAGTCTCAGGATGAAAAATCTCTTGACCGCTATGAGGGCTATCCTGTGTTTTATGGAAAAGAAGATATGTCCCTCTCCCTTGACGGAAAAGAGGTCAACGCATTTGTGTATGTGATGACAGAGGGGCACCCGCTGGGAATGCCCTCGCAGTATTATGTGGATGTGATTGCAGATGGCTATCAAACCGCCGGGTTTGATCTAAATATCTTGCAGGAGGCCATCACAGAAACTGCCCAGCGCATGACGAAGGAGCCGGAACAGCAGAGTATGGATGGCTTCGGCGGCATGAAATGGTGGTGATACTATGTCCCTTTCCGCAGCCGCGGCGGCAAAAATAGCCGCCACTGTTCTCACAAACGATAAGCTCCGCAAAACGGTGGGCTGGATCATTGCCGCCATCCTCTCGCCTGTGATTTTACTGCTGGTGCTTATCTGTTCTATGCTCTCCGGCACGGCAGACCACAACAATGCCGCCGTGGGGCTGTGCTTTGAGGGCGGCGTCATTTCGGGCAATGTCCCAGAGAGCTACCGGGGCTACATTGAAGATATGCGCGGCAGCTTTACTTTGCTGGACGGCAGTATTGCCAACCTCAACGCCGAAATGGAGGACGGCGACAGCCTCGATTCAACCAGAGTCAAGGCGATTTTTTATTCTCTGTTTTTCGGCGCTGACAGCCCCTCCAAGAAAGACCACCGCCGCTTTGCAGAGTGCTTTGTTACCTACGAGGAGCGTACTTGCACCGTGGAAAATGAGGACGGCACCACCGGCGAGGAAGCCTATACCGTGGCGGTTCCCATCAGGGAACTGTCCGTGGTATACGCAAATATTTCGGCAGCGATGGGCATTTCCATCACACCCGAAAACCAAGCCAACGCCTCGGAAATTTATTACCGTGTGCTGTACGGCAGCCCCGCCCCAACCTATGGCGATGCGTTTGACCTGTGGTCGGACGGCCTGCCTTTGTCGGACGCACCGTTTATCGGGGCGGACGGTTTCTGCTCACCGTTAGGTGAGAATTGGCGCAGCATGGTCACCTCGGAGTTCGGCTACCGCAAAGACCCATTTACCGGGCAAAGCGCAGGCCACAGCGGGCTTGACCTTGGCGCTGGAAAAGGCACCGCCATCCGTGCGGCTTTGCCGGGGACGGTGTATGTGGTGCGCTATTCCACCAGCGGCTACGGATACCATGTGATGGTGGATCACGGCGGCGATTTCGTCACACTGTATGCCCACTGCTCCAAAATTCTCGTCACTGAGGGGCAGACCGTGGATGCCGGAACGGTCATTGCTGAGGTGGGTTCCACCGGGCGAAGCACCGGCAATCACCTGCATTTTGAAATTAGAATCAACGGCGAAAAACAAAATCCAAGAAGCTATTTGCCGTAAGAAAGGATGAGCATATGAAAGATAAAATGATTACCGTGCTGAAAGTTGAACCCGGTCTGCCGCCTGCGGTCAAGGAAATTCGCAACGACCTTGACGGCTTGCAGGCAGAGGTGGAGGGGCTGATCGAATGCATCAATTTGCCCAACGGCTGCGTGGTGGTATGCAATGAAGAAGGCAAACTCAACGGAATGCCGCCCAACAGACGGCTGGGCGCAGACATTCTTTGCGGCTCGTTTTTTGTTTGCGGCAGCACACAGGGCGGCGATTTTTCCTCTCTCAGCAAAAGCCAAATTGCGGAATACAGCCAGCTTTTTGCCGAAGTGCCTGCCTTTTGCGGTGCGGAACCGGAGCTGGAACCCCGCATGACCTTTATTGAATTTCATTATTAACAGGAGGATTTGAACATGAAAAAGACCACATTATCTATCGCCGTGGAACAGGAAAAGCTCAACGCCATTCGCTTTTACGTGGAGAAAAAGGATGCCAACATTGAGGATGAGTTGGAGGATTTCCTCGGCAAGCTGTACGAAAAATATGTTCCCGCCGCCACCCGTGAGTACATCGAGAGCATGGCAGCAATGGCGGAAGCCCAGCCCAAATCCGCCGCCAAGCGTGTGGATCGGCAGAAAGAAAAAAGCAGCAATGAGGTGCGCGACGAATGAATCTGACAGCCATTGAAAAGGAAACCATTGTTCTCTTCAATGAGCAGGAGGACACGGCGGAAATCCACACCCACAATATGAAGCTGAAAAACAGACTTCTGCGATTTGTGGAAAAGCGACCCGATCTTGCCTCCTGTAAGGAGAGTGGTCATGATTCGGTTACCGTGGTTGTGCCTAAAAAGCTGCTGACCATCAGCGTGCGGGAACCGGCAAGCGAAGCCCTTCGCCAAGCCCAGCGAGAGCGAGCCATCCGAAATAACCATCTGCCGCAAAATCCCCGATAGGCATCGGGAATTTTTGAACTGCCATCCACCCATAGGGAAAGGATACCCCGGCCACCGCTATCACCGCAAACGCCCCAAGGCGAAACAGGCAGTTTGCCCCAATACGCGCCCCTGTGTGGGCTTTTGCGGGATGGGGTGGCATCCGTACACCCTCGCGCCGCTTTGAGGGCGGCGTGAGGGCTTTGTGCCGAGGTGTAGCAGTTGCCCCCCAATTGCCATGGAAAGCACGCTGAACCCCCCAGTCGAAAATAGAGCAGGATAAAGGCGGGTGGTCGCAAGCGCCCTCCCGCCGTCCACTTCGCCCAGCAGTGCTGGACGTTTTTTACACCTTCCCGTGAGGTGGTCGGATTGGGGAATTGTCACGGTCAGGGTGGTC
>JAQWCP010000153.1 GCA_028705905.1 Oscillospiraceae bacterium | reverse complement strand
GGGAAACGCAAGGCGTATGAAGTGCAGTCTTATCGCCGCTTACGCAGTGAGCCTCGGACATGCTGCGGATGGATATGATTTCAGAAGAAATCCTGAAGTTCGTGAACATATCGAATGCCTGAAGATTGAGGCAGAAGTATTTGCAGAAGAAAAAGTGGCCGTCACTGCTTTCAAAAGTCTTGATGTGGCTGGTCTTATTCGTAACAATCCAAGTATGGAGCAGTTGACAAAAGCACTGACCGAACTGAATGATTACTGGAAAAGGATTTATGATTATGCCGAGCAGATATCTAAGGAGAATTCAGCATTAAAGAAAGGAAAAACGGAGTATCAGGAGGAACAAAAGAAGGCCGTTTTTTCGCAGGAAAAACTTATGGACGAAAATGCGGAGCTTTCTCAGTGGAACAACAAGCTGATTGTTGAAAACCGATATCTTCGTAAAATGCTTCGCACCTATCTCTACCCGGACATTGCGAACGAGATTCTGGTGCAGGAAAAGGCTTTGAAAGGCAGCGGAGAAACGAAGGTTACAGATGCCGCTTTGAGGGATATGACCGAGTTGGGCGTTCCCCAATCGCTGCGGGAAGCCGTTTCTAAGGATATATCCATGCAGTCTGAGGAAGAACGGCTGCTCTCAAAAATGTGGGAGCTGTGTGATGAGTAAGAGGAAGAAGCTGTCTGAGAACGCTGTTCTGATGCAGCAATGGGATTTTGAGAAAAATGTTCGGGGCCCTGAATGTTTTACAGAATACTCTCATGTGAAAGTATGGTGGAAATGTACCCAAGGCCATTCTTGGGAAGCTATGATTTTCAACAGAACCTACGGAGATTGCTGTCCGTATTGTGTTGGGAAAAAGGTCATTCCCGGTATTAACGATCTGCAAACCCTAAATCCTGCGTTGGCCAGTGAATGGGATCTTGAAAAAAATGCACTGCATCCATCGCAGGTAGCAGTTAAATCAAACAAAAAAGCATGGTGGAAATGTGCGGCCGGACATTCCTGGGAAGCGAGAATTTTCAGCAGAAATGAAGGAATTTCCTGTCCTTACTGTTCGGGGCAAAAGATAATTACAGGCACGAACGATCTGCAAACGCTGAATCCACAGCTTGCAGAAGAATGGGATCATTGCAAGAATACCTGTCTTCCATCACAAGTAGGTATCAAATCCAACAAAAGAGTATGGTGGAGATGTTCACAAGGCCATTCTTGGCGCGCGGCTATTTTTAACAGAACTGCCGGCAGACACTGTCCTTACTGCGCCGGTCAAAAGGTCTTAATTGGATTTAACGATCTGGAAACACTGTACCCCCAGATTGCCGATGAATGGGATTGGGACAAAAACAGGATTTTACCAACGACTGTAACCCCCGGCTCAAACAGAAGAGTCTGGTGGAAATGCTCAGTTGGTCATTCGTGGCGGTCCGAAGTAGCAGGCCGAGTAGGTGGACGCGGCTGCCCATACTGTGTTGGTAAGGTTCAGTACAAACCAAAGTGCGTCAGATAATTTCAAGCATAGTTTCGCAGAGCCAATGCTCAATCTACTCAAATCGATGAAAGGAGATGTATCGAGATGAACAAATGGCGCTACCCCACAGGGATTCTCCCTGACTAATCTTTATGGAAAACAGGGAATCAAAAATCCACAAAACTATCCGCTTTGAGCTGCTGCCATATCAATACATCCCGCTGTTTTTACAATATTGTTACTGTCTCAAGAAAATGCTATCACCTATTATCCTTGCCCGTGATCAGGAGAGCCGAGCTAATAACTACAAACACGGAGCCGACATTGTGAACTAATGCTGCCGTTACAGGGTTTAATGTACCTATCGTCGACAGAATTACCGCTATCACATTCCAAATCATCGCAACGGTTATATTGAAATTGATACGCTTCATCGCCTTTTTTGCCATCCAGAAAAGATAAGGAATCCGTTCAATATTATCGCTGACAAGTACCGCATCCGCAGCTTCTACGGCAATATCGCTGCCGACACCACCCATTGCGATTCCGGCATATGCTGTTTTCAATGCAAGAGCATCGTTGATGCCATCACCGATCATGCAGATGTTTTTTCCACTGTTAGCGTATTCACGAATTGCGTCCATTTTTTCTTCCGGCAGCATATTGGGCTTTACGTCCTCAATGCCAACCTGTGAGGCAATGAATTTCGCTGTCGCTTCGTTATCTCCCGTTAACAAGACAGGGCGTACCCCGAGGGATTTTAATTCTGTAATCATGGCTTTTGCGGTTTTTCGCAGAACGTCTGCCAGTGCGATAATCCCTGCAAAGTTGCCGTCTACGCAGACATAAATAACAGTTGCGCCCTTTTGCAGATACCCGTCTGCCATCCGCAACGCCGAAACGGGAATAGCAATCCCTTCCTGCTTCAAATAATCCGCTTTTCCGGCCTGAATGTTCCGACCATCTACTTTTGCGCCGACTCCCATGCCGGTTGCCAAAACAAAATTCTGTATCTCCTGCGGCTTGCCGCCACGATTCAGATAATAAGCGAGAATTGCTTTCCCAAGCGGGTGTTCGGAACGCTGTTCCGCCAGAGCGGTCAGTTTGAGTATTTCGTCGGAACTAAGGGCGGAATTGCAGCTCTCCACACCAACTACTTCGGGCTTGCCGTGCGTAAGCGTCCCGGTTTTATCAAAAGCCATGTAGTCGATTTTAGCGAAACGCTGTAATGCGTCGCCGGAACGGACAAGAATACCGAATTTTGTTGCGTTTCCAATCCCGGCCATCACTGCGGTCGGCGTTGCAAGGATAAATGCACAGGGGCAGAATACGACCAACACCGTGACGGCGCGGATCAACTCACCTGTAAACAGCCATGTCAACCCCGCCGCACCCAGGGCGACAACGACAAGCCATGTTGCCCAACGATCCGCCAGCTTCACGATGGGTGCTTTATTTGCGTCTGCATCTTCAGCAAGCTGAATCATTCGTTGGAGCGAGCTGTCGCCGCCGACCTTCGTGGCGCGCATCTCAAAGGTGCCAAATTGGTTGATTGTTCCGCTTGTGACCTCGTCGCCGATGGTTTTGTCAACAGGGATGGATTCGCCGGTCATAACAGATTGATCGATGGATGTTTCGCCCGAGGTGACGATTCCGTCTACGGCAATCGTTTCTCCTGCAAAAACGACCAATACATCACCGACTTCCACACTATCCGCGGGAATAGTTTCCTCGTTGCCACCCCTCTTGACCCTTGCCGTTTTAGGCGTCAGGTCTATGAGCTTTTCAATGCCCTTTCGCGCTTTGCGGGCGGTTACATCCTCAAGCAGTGTTCCGATTGCCATAATCATGGCGACCTCGCCTGCGGCAAAATATTCACCGATGCCGATGGACGCTATCAATGCAATGGAAACCAGCACATCCGCTTTGATATCATGTTCTTTAATCAGGGCGGTAATGGAGCCGACCACGATAGGAATGCCGCAAAGCACGATGGCAACCCATGCAATATCAAACGGCAGTACACTTTTCAGAACTTCGGTCAGGCTCAATATCAGTGTGACCGCCGAAACAATCACAAAGAGGATGTTTCGCTTTTCTTCGTTTACGAACCATTCTTTGATTTTTTTACACATAACGATCCTCCTCAAACATATACTTGCTTTTTCAGAAAATAAGCAGTACTATTTATATGATACTGAACTGTTTGTTCGATATTATTATACTTTACTGTATGACACGCGACAAGAAACAGTATCAATCAACTGTGCACTACTGAACAATTTTAAGTATTTGTCTATCTGGAGGGCGCTATGGACAGACGGCAGCAAAAAACAAGAGACGCGATTTTTGAGGCATTCAGTACTCTGTTATCCTCAAAAAGCTATACCAAAATCACCATACAGGAGATCATTGACGAAGCGAATATCGGGCGTAGCACATTTTATTCCCATTTTGAAACAAAGGATGATTTGCTCAAGGAAATGTGTACCGACCTTTTCAGTCACGTTTTTTCCGAGAGCCTTAATACGGAAAAAACTCATGATTTTTCTTTGGCCGGTGACAATCCCGGCTCCATGTTCACTCACATCCTGTACCATCTGCGGGACAACAAGAAGAATATAGTGGGAATCCTTACTTGTGAGAGCGGCGAGCTTTTCCTGCGCTTTTTCAAACAATATCTCAACGAACTGATTATTCAGCATCTTTTAATAGGCGTAGAACGAAAAAACACAACCGCTCCGGAAGACTTTCTTGTGAACCATGTTTCCGGCAGCTTCGTTGAAATGGTGCAATGGTGGATCAAAAATAACATGAAGCAATCCCCGGAGGAATTGGCGAGGTACTTTCTATCGGTAATCCTTCCGATTATCTAATCGAATATACAGAATAAAAGATGAGGCAAACTTTTGTCTCATCTTATTTTTTAGGAATGATCAAAGGAAAAACATGTTTTACATTCAAATAGACCACCGTTCTTATGCAAGGAGATAAATCAAGATGAACAAATGGCGCTACCCCACAGGGATTCCCCCTAACTAATCTTTATGGAAAATAGGGAATCAAAAATCTACAAAACTATCCGCTTTGAGCTGCTGCCATACCCTATGGTAGTAGCTCATTTCATTTGTAGATTGAATATGTTTTGTAGATTCTCAACATCTCATCTACAAAACCATTTCACCCTGGAATTCCAACACTTTCAGGCAAGGAACGTTTTGTAGATTAAATTTTAGTTATACCATTTTGAATAAGGGGGAACATCCATGAAGCATCTCATTTGCAAGTTGAAAACCAAGACGGCCATGGCCGCCGCCAAAACCCGCCGCGTCCTTTCCGGCAGCCGCGGGGACGGCTACATTGAC
>JAQWCP010000152.1 GCA_028705905.1 Oscillospiraceae bacterium | reverse complement strand
GGTCTCATATCCCTCCGGCGTCTGCCGGAAAATGTAAATTTTCAGAGGGCGCTTCTTACCCGATTCCCGGAAAAAGGCAATTGCCTCTCCATTGCCATCTCCATCCAGATCCACCATTTGCACTGTCTGGGTGTTTGCGCCGGTCTGGGGCGCTGCATATTCCGCGCCGCCCGTGATAATCCGGTTGAGTTGCTCCTGAAGCTCCAGATAATCCTCCGGCGCTTGGGGCAGGCTGTATAGATCTTCTCCGGTGTTGAACATGCAGCCGCCAGCGCAGAGCGTCAGGCAGAGCGCGCAGATACACAAGCCCCATTGTTTGATTCTTTTCACCATTGGAGTCGCCTCTCCTTTGCTTCCTGTTCTTTGAACCCTGATTCGGTTTATCATATCATATTTAAGCCCAAATGTGTAGAGCTTCACTCGATTTTTTTCGGGTTTCCGCCTGGTTATCTCCAAACCTTCCACCTCATCTTGAACACGCCTCGAACACGCCTGTTGCCAAGTCCAAAATTGATGGATCCCCCCTCTCTCCTTATGGCCCTATCCAGTGGCAGGCGGGCAGTAGAGAAAGCTTTTGTCGAGAGACAGCCCACCCCGGTATATCTCAAAACAAGGTGCGTTGGGAAAAATAGAAACGAAAGCTCCGGCCAGAGCGAAGCTGCCCATAGCCGGAGCTTTTTAAGAAAACCTAGGGTGCGCTAGTTGACCCTTACGGTGTAGGTAACAGAACGGGTCACGCTGTCCTGGTACACGCTGCTGCTCTTGTCTGTTCCGGAGACGATAATCTCGTACAGCCCCGACTCCTGGAAGGTGTATGAGCAGCGGAAGGTCCGCTCATTTCTGGTGGTACCCACCACAACGGTCCTGCCGCTTGGCGTCTTGACAGTAACCTTCATGACATCGCACCGAATATTGGCCGTGCCGCCAATGGTGCTTCTCGTCCCCTTTGTAACTGGCTTGATCATGTATGGGTCGATGAACAATCGCACATAACCGCATGTGTCGCAGGTGGCATCAGAGCCGCTGTCTACACAGCTGTAAGTATGGCTGGGTTGGGTACAATAGGCCGCCTCCCTGTAGACCTGCGGCTCGAACACCCGGATTTTACAGTTGGGGAACCAGTCGCCCAGGCAAGCGTTACGCCGGTTGTTGGTGTGGGAGCAGAAATAGACGTTGTTTCTCGTAAACGTCCCCTTGGTGGGGTTGATGCCCACCACAAAAATAGCATGGGCATAATCTGCGGTCCCGCCCTTTACCTGCATGACAGAACCAAGAAGACCAAACGGCTCCACGTCCAGCACGCCGTTGCCGGAATCGGAGACAGCCGGCAGCTCGATGATTTTGCATAGCACCCCTGCCTCCTCACTGCCGGAAGTATTCACGCCTTCCATGTAGCGGTTGAAGTATGTGTTGCTGCGCCAAGTGATATAGCTCACGTCGCTATCGCTTGCTTCCCTTCCGTACCACTGCCAGGATCCGCCGGAATCCATCGGCACGGCACGGGTTTTGATCGATTCCCCATCGTTGCTGCCGCTCAAACCTGCCCAGATGCACTGGGAGCCGAAATTGATGCAGTCCGTCTGATAATGCCAGTAAAAATTGGGGTTATAGTACGTTTCTTTACTGCCGTCATTGGCAGAATACGTGTAGGCATAATAGATCGCGTCCATCGGCCGGTAGGGCCGATATGTATTGACCAAGTATTTCCCTACGCTCTGAAGCGTGGCACCGGACGTGTCCAGCGCCCGGGACGAATCTGTCATTTTCGGCTCGGAGATGGTCTCCGCCGCAACCGGCTCGTCCCCTGTATATTCCTGGAGCAGCGCATCATAGTCAAATCCTGTGTCTTCATATTCCGCTGCAAACCAGTCTTCTGGGTCGTACACGTCCAGAATGCGGAAGCCCACTTCCGTCTCTTTGAGCGTCACCTGGAATTCAGTAGCGATGTATGTGTCCATAGCATCCGGAGCGTCTATAATATGGTACGTCACTTCTTCCGTCACATCTACATAATACGTGCCGTCCGTTATCTGATAGGATATTTTCCCAAACGTATAATTGACGTCAAAATTTTCCCGGCGCACACCGTTCTTTTCCCGGAAGGTTTTGAACAGCTCTGTCCGCTCCAAGAAAAATCGCAAATGATCTGACGTCCCCCCGTCCAGCAGATATGGCCTCAGGTCCTCGTCTTGGTACATCCACTCCATGCGCGCCCGGCGCTCCAGAAAGTCTTTCGTCACCGTCTGGATCTGTTCCTGCCGCCCGGGTGAGGCCAAAATCCACGTGTTCTGGCTGCTCTCCTCCCTAGCCCATGCAAAAATGGTCAAAAGAACCGCCATGAGCCCGATCATCAGCCCTGTTCGGATATATCGCGTTGGTTTCATATGCCCTCCTCCGCTTTTATGCATCCAGCAGCGAGATCATTTCCTTCACTTGCTGCACCTGCGCCTCTGCACTCCCAATTTCTTCCTCCAGCACAACATAATATTGGATGCCGTGCCCCGCCGCCACTTTGTGTACCGTCAACTCCAGATCGTCCAGCACCCCTCGTGCCACCTGCTCTTCTGTCAGAGAATAGATGTAAAAAGGGGACAAATTGCCCGCTTCCACTGGAGCTTTGGGTGGATAAAAATAGACAGATGCGGCATCGTACCGCACACCGCCCAATTGGGCCTTCCAGTTTCCCGGCAGACGGATGGCAAATCCCTTCTTGCCATTGACGTAGAACATCCCATCCAAACTCGCTGCCTGAAAACCGTCTTCCCGGGGGTCGTACCCCACGGTTTTCTTGTCCCATTTGGCCTGCTGATAATATTCATCCAGCGGGAAAAAGGCCGCCTGTGCTGCTTGGATTAAGGCGTCTTGATCTGCCTGACTCGTCTTCTGTTCGATGAAACAGTAAAAGTCAAAGCCGCCATTACTGCCCAGTTTCACTTCCCCAGCCCCTATTTTGGTCCCTTTCTGCACCGACCGAACCACAAAGGATACATCTCCTTTATGGGCCACCCGGCAGGCAGTGTCATCATAGGTCAGGGTCACCGCTCCCTCCCACGCCCTTGGCAGTGACAAGGCAAAACCCGTTTCACCGTTCACAAAGGTCAGCTTATCCGCCGCCGTGTAGAGCACACGGGAGGTGGCGATCCCCATTTCATAGGGTGTTGTGGCTGTACCCATTTCCACCCCTGTAGGCACAATGGCTGTCTGGCCTGGATCCGCCGTTTCTCCATTGCCTGGCGGCACACTCTCCCCGGCAGATGAAATGGCTGCCGTTTCCCCGCTTTGATTTGTCTTTGCGGAGGCTGTGGGAGAGACCCCACTGCCCCCGCCGCAGGCGGACAGGACAACGAGCAACGCCGCCAACGCGGCGACCCACACCGCACATCGTTTCATCATCAAAACACTCCCTCCCGTTTCGCTTTTTACTTGTTTTCTCGATCTGGTGACATGCCTTTCCCCAAAAAGGCGTAGCCTTGGTATGTGCCCCATCTATAAAGAACCTGGTCAATTTCGCCTAAAACCCTACGCTTGTCCCGGCTCCAGAGGGGAGCCAAGAGGGTCTTTCTGTCCCCGTCCCCGGTCAATCGCTCCACCACCGTCTCCGGCGGGAGCTGCTCCAGCTGGCGCGCCACCGTTTCTACATATGCCGCCTTAGTCAGGGGCGTATACGCCCCCGCCCGGTAAAGGGCAGCCAGATCCGTCCCTTCAATCACATGGAGCAGATGGAGCTTCACCCCATCTGGACGCAAGGCCCCCAACACCCGGGCACTCTCCACCATCTGGGTTTCATTCTCCCCCGGCAAGCCACAGATCAGGTGGACACAGATCCGGATGCCCCGATCCTTCAGCGCCTGATACCCCACAAGAAATGTCTGAAAGTCGTGCCCACGGCGGATACCCCGGGCCGTTTCATTGTTTGTCGTCTGAAGCCCCAGCTCCACAGTGAGAGAACAACGGCGGTTTAAGTCCGCCAGATAGTCCAGAACAGGCTCCGGCAGGCAGTCTGCCCGGGTGGCGACGGAGAGACCGCAGACCTTTGGATGCAAAAGCACCGGTTCAAATTGCGCCCGGAGAGCTTCCACTGGGGCATAGGTGTTGCTCCCGGCCTGGAAATAGGCAATGATTCCGGCGGCAGGATCCTTGGCCCCAACGCGCGCCGCCTCCGCCTCCAGCTGCGCCGAAACAGGCAACGCCCCTTTTGTGAAGTATCCACTGCCACCTTTGCAAAACAGGCATCCCGAAGCACCCCGGGTCCCATCCCGGTTTGGACAGGTAAATCCAGCGTCCAACGCCGCCTTATACACCCTGCGGCCAAACCGGCGGTGATGGTCATAGGCAAGTGTGTGATACCGCTTGTTGTCATCACTATAAAAAAATGGATTTGTCTCTTTTTGCTTCATTTCGACAGTATATCATAGCTTTTCCTATTTGCCAAGTAAAAACCCTGGGCTTTTAGCCCGGGGGCCTTGGGGCGCAATAGGAAGGGGGATTTTAGCTCTCTATTTCCTCCTCTTCCTTCTCCTGTGTCATTTGGGAGAAAAATAAAATCAGGCCCCATTCCCTTGCATCTTTTGCTGCAATGTGGTATCGTTTATGTATCTTTGGAGTCAAACGAGGATGGCAGTATGGAGGAAGGAATACAATTTGTTGCGCCGGACCGAGAGCACATCTGTTGTTTCACTGGCCATCGGATCTTGCCAAACGACCCCACTTTTCTCCCCCGGCTGGAGCAGGCCATTTGCGATATGGCTGCAAATGGGGTTACTTGTTTTTTTGCCGGCGGCGCTTTGGGGTTTGATACGCTGGCCGCCCGTACGGTGTTGCGGCTGAAAATGACACAGCCCGCCCTCTCTTTGGTTC
>JAQWCP010000151.1 GCA_028705905.1 Oscillospiraceae bacterium | reverse complement strand
CGGTTCCAGTGCCAGGATTCTGCTGGACGAGCAGCTTCATCGCCTTGGAATCCCTTCGGCCAAAGTCAAAGGCTATGAAAAAGAGATGAAATCTCACTTGACCGTTGCTGTGGGCATTGCAGAAGGCGAAGCTGATATTGGGATCGGAACGGAGCGGATTTCCAATCAGATTGAGGGAATTGATTTTATTCCGTTGATCGAAGAGCGGTTTGACCTGGTTATCCGAAAAGACCTGATGGACCAAAAGGATGTTCAGACATTGATAAAAGTGCTGAACTCAACTCCGTTTAAAAAGGACGTTTCTCATTTTTCGGGAAACAATTATCGAGACATCGGAAAATTAATCGCGGAGGTATAGTACCAGATGTTACATTTGAAGACACCAGATGAAGTGTTGGCGCTGATTCAAACGGAATTTGCGCCGCTTTCAGATAGAATGGAGCCCGTTCCATTGGAAGATGCAATCGGAAGAGTGTTGGCGGAGGATATTCGTGCAACAGAATATGTGCCGGATTTTAACCGCTCTACTGTGGACGGGTATGCTGTGCAGGCAAAAGACACCTTTGGATGTTCTGAGTCAATTCCAGCCATTCTGCCTCTTGACCGTGAAATTCGTATGGGTGAAGGAGCGGATTTTATTTTGCCGGAAGGTACCTGTTGTGCAGTTCCTACCGGCGGCGCAATTCCGCAGGGAGCCGATTGCGCGGTAATGCTTGAATACACAGAAGATTATGGAGACGGCAGCATCGGCATCACGAAAGCCGGTGCGCCGGGACAAAATATGATTTTCCGAGGCGATGATGTGCATCCAGGGAAAGTTGTTCTGAACGCCGGCCGGTTGCTTTCCGCGCAAGATATTGGTGCGCTGGCGGCCATTGGATGCAGCACAGTGCCAGTTGCGAGAAAGTTGACGGTGGGAATTATATCCACAGGGGACGAACTGGTCCCACACCAGGAAAGCCCTGGGCCGGGGCAGGTGCGGGATGTCAATTCTGTCATGCTCTGTGCCATGCTCAAAGCCTTTGGTCTCAATCCGGTCAATTATGGCATTGTTTTAGACAATGCTCCGCTTCTGGAACAAACCATGCGGCAGGCGGTTTCAGAGTGTGATGCAGTGCTGATTTCCGGCGGGAGCAGTGTAGGGGTCAAAGACGCCACATGCCGCACCATTGAATCCATGGGCACGCTACTGCTGCACGGGATTGCCATCAAGCCCGGAAAGCCTACCATAATGGGCAACGCGGGAGGGAAGCCGCTTATCGGTCTTCCCGGACATCCAGTGGCGGCATATTTTATCACGCGGCTGTTTGCTCTGCCGCTGTTTGGTCGCATGATGGGTCGAACCATGACGCAGTATACTATTTCTGCAGAGCTGACAGAGAGCATGGGTGCAAATCACGGCAGGGCGCAATACTCCTGCTGCCGTCTGGAGCAAAGAAATGGACGGGTGTTGGCAAATCCCATTCGTTCCAAGTCTGGATTGATTACCACGCTTGCCGATGCCGACGGATATTTTTGTATTGAACGAGACTGCGAAGGCCTGCCAAAAGGCGCCATTATACCAGTTACTATTTGTGCGGGAGAGTGAAGCCAATGGGATTTGAATATTTGACAAATGTACCTCTGGAGCAGGCAAAAAGGGAGTACCTTGCTCTTGTGAAGAAAAATGGATTTGCGGCGAAAACAGAACGTATTCCAGTACAGCAGGCTTTTGGACGAAGGACGGCAACTGCCATATATGCATGTATCAGCGCGCCTCATTACGCCGCCAGCGCGATGGATGGCATTGCCGTGAATGCAAAAGACAGTTTCGGTGCCACAGAGACCACACCCATTACGCTTACGGAAGCGCAGTTTACCGTGGTTGATACCGGAGATCCCATTCCGGAAGGGCGCGATGCTGTGATTATGGTGGAGGAGCTGGTATCAAACGAGGACGATACCATCACCATTCACGACGCAGCTACCCCCTGGCAGCATATCCGTCAGATTGGGGAGGACATTTGTGCAGGAGAAATGATTCTGGCCTCTGGAATGGATGTCACCCCCGTTGCCATCGGGGCGATGATTGCAGGGGGCGTTTTGGAAATCGAGGTCATCAAAAAGCCGGTGATCGGCATCATTCCGACAGGCGACGAAATCGTCCCTCCGTGTGCCAATCCAAAGCCAGGCGACATTTTAGAGTTCAATTCCTCTATTTTCTCTGCAATGGTCACGGGATGGGGCGCGGAGGCGGTCACATATCCCATCGTTCCGGATCAATTTGACCGGATTAAGACCATGGTAGAACGGGCATGCAATGAATGTGACCTAGTGATTTTAAATGCCGGATCTTCGGCCGGACGAGAGGACTTTTCCGCCGGGGTGATTCGGGAAATAGGGCAGGTGTTATATCATGGAATTGCTATGAAGCCCGGGAAACCGGCGATTTTGGGATGTCGGGGAGCAACGCCGATTTTGGGCGTGCCCGGGTACCCAGTTTCCGGCATTATTGTGATTGAAGAGCTGCTCCGTCCTCTGGTAGAGCATTGCCTGTGGATCGGTTCCAATGAAGTGCCCTGCGCAGATGCTGTGCTGACGCGTTCGATTGTCTCTGGATTCAAATACCAGGAATTTGTCCGTGTCCGCATGGGGTATGTAAACGATCAACTGATGGCGTCTCCTCTGAGCCGGGGCAGTGGTGTCGTGTCCTCTTTTATGAAGGCGGACGGCATATTGGAAATAGCACAGGGCACAGAGGGCTATGAAGCAGGTTCCTCTGTCAGAGTTCGCCTGCTCACCACAGAAGAAAAACTCCGCAATACGCTTGTGGTCATTGGCAGCCACGACCCGCTTTTGGACGAGCTGGCAGAGATGATACACCGAGACAATTCCAATATCTATATGAGCTCTGCTCACGTTGGTTCTATGGGCGGCATCATGGCCATCCGACGGGGAGAAGCTCACGTTGCAGGATGCCATCTTCTGGACACAGGAACAGGAGAATACAACTTGAGTTTTATAAAAAAGTATTTTCCAAAGGGTGGCGTACGACTGATTCGTTGTGTGGGGCGTCAGCAGGGGCTGATGCTGCAAAAGGGGAATCCTCTAAAAATTCAATGCTTTGCAGATCTTACAAAAGAGGGCGTTCGATACGTCAATCGCCAAAAAGGATCCGGCACGCGAATTTTGATGGACTATCTGTGCGGAAAAAATGGAATTGACACAAGAGGACTTTATGGCTATGATCGAGAGGAGCTGACACACACTTCCGTGGCCGCACAGATTGCCAGCACTTCTGCTGACGCAGGGATGGGGATTTACTCTGCCGCTCAGAATTACGGGCTTGACTTCCTGCCTGTGTGCGTGGAAGAATATGACCTGATTATTCCGGATACCGCATTTGAAACTGCCATGGTGCAGCAAATGCTGGCAACGTTAAAAAGTGAAGCATTTCAGCAGAAAATCCGCTCTATGGGAGGCTATACCATTGACTGTCCCGGTGAAATGATTGAGGTACAATAAATATGGTTTTTTATGATGCCGTTGTAATTGGCGGTGGGATCCTGGGCTGTTTTACGGCGCGAAATTTAAAACGGTGGAATGTTTCCGTTGCGCTCATTGAGCAGCGCGAAGATGTATGTACAGGCATTTCCCGTGCCAACAGCGCTATTATTTACCCGGGTTACGACAATAAAGCCGGCAGCATGAAAGCGAAGATGACGGTAAAAGCCAATGCCGCATACGACACACTCTGCAGGGAATTGGATGTTCCATTTTCCCGTTGCGGTTCCCTGATGGTGGGCTATGGCGAAAACGCAGACCGTGTATTGCAAAAGAAATACGCACAGGGGCGACAAAACGGTGTCCCGGGGCTACGTCTCTTGTCCGGGGTAGAAGCAAAGGCGTTGGAGCCAGAATTGCAGGATGGAATTTCCTCTGCGCTGTATGCACCTACCACCGGGACAGTAAACCCATGGGAGCTCTGCATTGCAGCTTATGAAAACGCAATAGGAAACGGCGTCGTGCCGTATTTGAATACCAAGGTGCTTGGCATTCAAAGAAACGGAGCCGCATACGTCCTGCAGACAGAAAGGACAGAGATCAAGGCCAAGACAGTTTTCAATTGTGCAGGGTTACATGCCGGAGAGGTGCAGGAATTGCTGTTTCCTCCCAGTGTCAGAATCCGCACAGATGGAGCAGATTATCTGGTGCTGGATCGGGCAGCCGCCCACAAACCAAACCATATTATTATGCACGAACCGGAAGACGGGAGCAAAAGCCTTACCGCCATCCCGACAGTAGAGGGTACGACTCTGCTCGGCCCTTCTGCCCGGGAAATAACCGTCCCCTTTGCCACTGCGGAAGTGGGGCTGGAGTTTGTCCGACGCATGACATCCGGCGTTCTTCCTCAAGTGGATTTGAGCAGTGTGATTCGTTCTTTTGCCGGCGTACGGCCCAACCCGTATCGTGTTAAACTGCACGATGGCGTTTATGTGCCGGACGGAACAAGCATTGGTAGTTTTGTCATTGCAACTCCGGCAAAGGGCTTTTGGAGCCTGATCGGCATTAAGACTCCGGGTTTAACGTGCGCCAATGAATTGGGCAGTCTGCTGGCCGAACAGGCAGCAGAGTATTTAAGCGCAGTGGAAAACCCCGATTTTTCTCCATTCCGGAGAGCCATTCAGAAAGTTCGTATGCTTGATGCTGTCCAGCGGGCGGCGCTGATTGGAGAGTGTCCGGACTACGGAGAAATCATTTGCCTCTGCGAGGATATTTCAAAAGGCGAAATATTAGAGGCCATTTCCCGGGGTGCGATGACGACAGACGGGATAAAGCGCCGAACCGGTGCTGTGATGGGACAGATCGGAAGAGCGTCGT
>JAQWCP010000007.1 GCA_028705905.1 Oscillospiraceae bacterium | reverse complement strand
ATTCGAACTGCAGTCCAAAATCACATAGTCCACCAGCTTTCCGGCCATTTCCGCCGTGCACAGAACCGCATCATACCGCAGCTCCGGGTAACTGAGTGGGTTTTCACCAGCGCTGTATCCCATGAGCCCGATGAAGGGATAGTTTTTCAGCACCGTCACATGACTCGCAACCAGGGCTGTTTCAATTTCCACCGCCATAAACACCTGCCCAATGGAGGCGGTCGTTTCAATAATCTGCTCTGGAAGCCAGATAGGCAGCATAGGCGTTCCTTGATCCGCATTAATAATAATCGCTTTTTTCTTGTCTTGGGTCAGCATCTTGGCCAGAATGCAGCAGAACATGGATTTTCCACTTCCCGGGCTGCCCCAGACAGCTATTATTTTTGACATATCACACCTCCCGTTAAGGCTGTACTTCCGGCTGGACAAGCTCGGAAGAAGGTTCAACCAAAGGATACTCGGGAGGGTTGGGTGTTTCCGTTTCAGGTTCCGATGCTGGCGGATACAACTCCAGAAGAATGGCATCCTGTGTGGCGAGCAGTTCCGCGGCAAGCTCCGCATTGCCCCGGGCGATCAGCGCCACGTGCATTGTGCCATCATTTTCGAAGCCCGTGATAACCTTAGCCTGCTCAGGACTTGCCAGTACGGTTATTGTCGCCGTCTGACGCTTTTCTTCATCCGCCTGCGGCTCCTCGCCGTTATCCACATTGACACCGTCATCAGACGTCACCGACAGCACCTTCACAAATTGCAGCTCCGGCACATCCTCAGCCACATCGAGAAAATGGTAGATGCGGATAATATCCTCACTCTGCAGTTTGTCCGAGAGACCGCTTGCCAGCGTTTTGACTGTCAACGAGATGGCTACCTTGCCGGATGGGATAGTGGAGAGCTGGATGTCGGAGGATACCGGCAGTCTGCTGATTTTGGAGGACAGGATATAATCTCCAACAGCGAAATCCGCCGTGGCATACAGGCCAAGCACATCCGCCTCGCTTCGGGCGATGTTAGCCGGCAGGTTATATCCGCCTACCTCCACGACCTCGATATTGTCTTTCACGATGATTTCACCACGGGCGACCGGCTGCTTGATCCGCACAATCTCCTCCTTGCCGCTAGTCTGCCGGCTGATGGTCGGGATAGCAACAAAGGCGATGACAGCAGCGAGAACGATGCTCAAGATACCGAAGAGAAATCGGTTATTCAGTTTCATAGAATGTCTCCTTTACAAAAATAATGTGATTACGGTAGCAATCAGACTTCCAGTCGCCATAAACGGCACAAACGGCAGATGCAGTTCGGCGGCTCCGTTCCTTTTTCTTCGCAGGATCAGACCCGCAGGGACGGCCAGAATTACGGCAAGCAAGAGAATAGCTGTGATTTCATATGGACCGAAGGCAAAGCCGAGCAGGCCGGCAAGCTTGATATCCCCGCCGCCGATGCCGGCTCCGCCTTTTGAAACGAGCCCCGCAAGAAGCAGAACGCCGAAACCAAAGGCCGCGCCAATCAGGGCCTGCAAAAACGCCGATAAAAACGAAGCATTGTCCGCAAATACCGGCGCCAGCAGAACAAAGGGAAGGAAAACGGCAAGCGCCACATTGGGTACTCGCCGCGTTTTGATATCGAAAATTGAAAATCCAATCAGCGCAACGCATAAAACGGCGTAGTAGATCACGCTACTCACGGTTGGTGTACCAGTCGTCAAAGAGGCTGTCGTTGATGCGCACATAATCGGTCACCTCCACCGACAGCATTCCATCCGGCGTCCAAGTATCCCAGACCTGCGTGTAAATCACATACTGTGTATTGTCCGGAAACCACACCGGTGTGAAGTGGACACAGCGGTTATAGGTGGAATACTCGTTTTCCTTAAAGGTAAACTTGGCGCTCCGGCCGCCGGAGGTGCGCTGAAGCAGACGCCAGTAGGTTTGATAATTGAACTCTGGGAATACAGAGAAAGCAGTCTGTGGGTAAGTATAGTGTCCGGAAGGCGCACTCGTGGAGAGTGTAGCGGTGACCTCGGTTTTTACGCCATAGCCGGATTTCATATTCTTGCCGCTGGCCGTTGGTACGATATCGTCTGGCAGCAGGCTCATGCGTCCGCTGATGGAGGCGGTATAGGCGGTATAGTCATACTCCCAGTCACCCTCATCCACCCATTCGCCGTTATCTTCCCAATAGCCGTCATCCACCTCGTTGCCGTCCGCATCGGTGTATGAGCTGTCTACCCAGTCCCAATCGGAATGCCACTGCCAATCCGGTACCCAATAGCAGTCCCATACGCCCCAGTTGGCGGTTGCTTTCTGCGGATTACGGGGTACGGAGGGGATGGTATATCCAGGGCTTGTGTCTGTTGCCAGAGGATCGGGCGGTGGGTTTTCGTCCAGATCAACAATTTTCGCCGTAAAGGTATCCTGTCCTACCGAGCCACCGCGCACAGATACTGAGATTTCAATGGTCTGCGGCGTGTCTGGCGTATGCCACTTGACCCATACCACCTGTGAATCGCTGGCCGGGATCACGATGTTACTCACCGTATACCGCCGCCCCATAATCATAAATACGACTCGGCCGGGGTTGTCCGGCGTAAGACGGCTGCCGGCTTCCAATGTGATGCTGGTAATCACATCCGTATCCACACGATATTCTACATCCGGCGTATCCAAATCTTGCGGGGGCAATTCAGTAAAGCGGACAATGCCTACCCCGAGATAGCTTATGATCTCTGAATTGCTTTTCTTTCCAGAAGTTGTCCCATTCCATGCGGTAAGGCCCAGATCATCATATTCAAGGTACATAGCAAGAGGAAGATTTTGATGAGAGAGCGAGGCCATTTTACTACGCAGATTTCCGCTTACGATTTGATCATAGAGAGCGGCCTGTGTCGCGGTCATGCAGTAGTATAGGCCATTGTAGGTAAAATAGGCAATAGGCTCCAACAAGAGTTTATATTCTCCGCCAATTAGATCCTCGTAATCAACGCCGGTAGCATCTGCTACCATCATGCACGCATATTCGCTACAGAAATACCGCTTAATTGCTTCAATGTTGTTACGCCCACCACTACTTATGATAGTGGGCATCGCATTTGTCGGTTTAAGGCAAGTATAGGCAACGCCAGACTGTGGGGAGAGCGTTGCCCCGCCCATATACTCCAGCTTGTTTATCTTCCCAAAATGAAGGGCGCTGCCGCTTTGCGCCCTGTTGGAAAAATCCACAGATGAGGAAATCGCATTTCCTGTTTCTGCATTTACTACTGTAATGCGAACTCCATCATTACCAGGATTCCAAAAGTTTGTCGAAGTACCGTCCCCCATGCCACCGCCGCCGCCTTCGATGTTCCCATCGCCCGGCTCTGTTGCAAGTGCGCTCATGGAAAACAGAGAAAAGATTAGTGTCATACAACA
This sequence comes from Oscillospiraceae bacterium, assembly GCA_028705905.1. Lineage (GTDB taxonomy): Bacteria > Bacillota > Clostridia > Oscillospirales > Oscillospiraceae > RGIG529. The sequence continues at coordinate 17,036 of JAQWCP010000007.1, read as the reverse complement.
TAGTGTGGCAAGCAATTTTCTCAAGGTATCACGCTCCTTATTTGAGTAATAGGAAAGCCGCCACCTTGCATTTGAAGGTGGCGGCTCTTCCGCTAAAATATTTTGAAATTTATTCGTATGTCATATTGCTTCGATCTCGGCGCCCATGAAGAAATCTGTGAATTTCCACACAATCTTGGAGGACTGTATAATAGAGAACAAAATCTTTGATAGGAACCTTGCGGATCTCATCCTTCATCGGGCGATCTGTGCGGTAAAGTTCATGTGCATAGGGGAACTGAGCAAGGCGGTTTACCGTTTCATCCAACTCATCCAGTAGCTCTGCCGCAGCTTTTGGCGCAGACAACGTTTCCGCCAGATACTTTACAGCCGACGAAAGATCCTCTTCTGCAATGGGCAGGTACTTTATCTTATGCACGGCTATCTGCCTCCAGCTCTTTTAGCTGTGTGCGAAGTGAAGTCATAACCTCCTCATGGCTCAGACGCTTTTCACTGCTCATGGCTTGGATTTCTGCTTCACGAAGTTTATCATACACATAGCTTTGATAGCGGCCTTCTTCATAGCTCTCCATGCTCATGACCACAATGGCTCCAGAACCATTCTTAGTCAAAAAAATGGGCTCTTTGCTGCTTTGGGCATCTCTTGTGATCTCAGCAAAGTGATTGCGCAAATCTGATATCGGTCTAATGTTTGGCATTCGATCGCCTCCTTTAGCGTTATTATACCTATAATTGCGCTAATTAGTCAAGCGATTTTTTGAATGGTTTTTCTCAAATGCTTACGGCCCCATTTCACCGACCATCTTATTAGGATCCCCTTCGCTGTCGATTGGAATTTGCACAACTTCGCTCGGCATAACCCATCCGAAAGCTTGATCGTACACTGCACCATCGGCTCTGCGACTGCCTGGAGTCGGAGTGTCCGAAAGAGTAGGCGGCGTTTCAACCGGAGGCTTAATCTCTTCCTCGGTATAGACGGGTGGCGCTGCCGGATTTGTATTGTCCGCGTCTGCCGTGGGCACTTCGGGCGGCTCCGGCTTCAGATCCTCGCCGGAGGGGGTAAACTCCACCTCCACATTGCCGTCCGCATCCTCGGTCTGTTTCGGATATTCCTCAGATGCAGAGCCCGGCGTCTGATTGTCGGTTACAGCGCCGCTACCGTTGTCCTTGCCGCCAGTTTCCTTCCATTCTGACTGTGTGTCAAGCGGCAGAGGATCCGGTACGAATTCCGGCGTTTTATCGCGTGTGAGGACAAAGCAAACCGCCAATATCCCCACGCAGGCTACGCACAGACCTGCGATTATAAACGATTTCTTATTGGATTTCATAAAATCAACTCCTTTGATAGATTTATACGACTATGAGATCGGAATTTTCAACAACCGCTAAAACTTTGTGTTGTGGTAGCCGGTCAGTTCTATTTCCTGTGTGATGGTGGGATATTGCCTCCCAAACATGGAAATATAGAATTCGGCGTCACAAGTGAAGATATAGCGGATGCGATCGCCGTCCAACTCGAACTCCAGATGAATGTTGCTGATCTCATAGTCATCAGTTGACAGAGACACCTTCGTGGCAAGGCCGTCTTCAACCGCCGACTCCATCTGCTGCACAAAGCTGCGGCTGGAATAAAGGGTGTTCAGATATTCACTGAAGTTACTTTCGCGCTGTGATCGGTAGGTGTCGGCATAAATACTGGCGGAGAGATTATTCAACTCCATTTTAGCACCATTGCGGATGTTGATACAATTGATTTTTGCAGATGCATAGAGTAAAAGAAAAGAAACCAGCATAACAACGCCGACAATGATGAAGCAAGAAGCAATGCTGAGGTCGCCGCGCTCATTGCGAAGCGGCCTTCGCAGCCGATCAAGTATGTTTTTCATAAGCCGCCTCACTTCCAGTAATGCTCAGATACGCCCGCACCGCGGGATACGATTTGGATGTTGATGAGGTCCAGATTCCAAAGGCCACCCAGTTGAGCCCGCCCGGTGATCGTGATATAGAAGGGGGTCCCCAGTTGGATGGCATTGCGCATACCGGAGGGCCGGGGCGTTTTGTAGGTAGCGTCGATGGAATAACGGATGTTTTCCGCGCCGGTAATCTCCGAGCAGAGGAAGTCGAACAGTTCTTCAGTATCTGTGCTGATACCGCCGGAGAGCTGTATTTGCTTTACCATCTGATCCGCAGCATGATCGATTTGCTGCTTGGTTGAGATAATGGAAAACAGATTGATGATAAATGCCAGAATGATGACCGCGATGAAGATAAACACCACGGTACTGAAATAGTTGGCCTCCGCCCGGTCGGAGCGGAGCAACCCTTTGATACGCCTGTGCAAATTGTCACCACCTTGCCTTAAAGAAGGCCGCCGGCACCTAAGCACCGGCGGCTCATATAGTTTTGACTGTACCAAGTATAACAGATATGGAATTGCGGCGAAATCGCAAAGCTGCGCCAATGTCATGCCGCGCTGTGCCAATATCGTGTCATACCGGGAAGACTCAGAGATTTTGTTTGATAATCCTTGTAATAATGCCCATTGCCACGCCGCGTTCTTCATCAATGTGCGTCACGGCAAAGCTGACATCGTCCTTCTTGCCGGGCATCCGTCGGTCATAACAGGAGTGGGCGATGGCATTGACACCGTTGTTGAGGCGGATGTAGACGACGCCCTTGTGGATATCGGTGACCTTGCCGGCGTATTTGCTCTGGATGCGGCATTTTTTGAGGTTATCGTGATTGGTGTTCTCGCTGACGCTTCTCACGTCGGCTTTGATAGAGATGTCCTCCAGGCTGTCCCGCTTTACGCTGAGCACACGGACAAGGACCTGATCACCAACGGAGAAGCGGTCATGGGCATCGCCGATCCAGTCCCAGGACAGGTCACGCGCCATGATAGAGCATTCTACACCGAAAGCTTCAATGCGGATGATCTTTTCCGCCACAGCGATTACGCGAGCCTGAATGATGCGCCCATCATAAATGCGGTACATTCCGGCGGCATCGGTATTGAGATAAAAGAGCTGGCGCTTTTTTAGCATGGCCTCTCTGCGGCTGGCAACGGCGCTGCGTGTCTTAGAGTCGATGCCTTTTACCACAAAATCGATCTCCGCGCCAAGCATATTGCTGAGTACCTTGTGCTGCCGGACGACCATCTCGGTATAAGCGTTGCCAGATAGATTATTGGGGAATCCCATCACCATTTCCTTGAGGGGGATGATGATCCGAAAGCCCTTGTAATCCACAACGGCAACGGTCTTTCCATTTTCCAACTGCTCGATACCGTCAAGCGCACCGGTCAGCATCCGGCGGGTGCGGTAGGCGTTGTGGATTTCGTGCCATGCGATATCGTCCAGGCTTTCTTGCGTTTCTACCTCGCCACGCGCCTCAATGGTTAAAATCGGCGCCGGTTTTGGAGCCGGTGGCGCTTTCTTTCGCGCAGCGGCTTTTGGCATCTTTGCTGGAGTTTCCGTTTCTTTTGCATCTGCGCTCTCATCAGGGAAAGCCGCCTCTTCCGAAGGCTCATCATCCGATACCGTATCGGCGAGCACTTCCGTTTCTTTCTTCTTTTTTGCGGTGCGCTTCGACTTGGCAGGAGGCGCTTCCTCCGCCGGAATGTCTGACGGTGACTCCTCCGGAATGATATCGGATGATAGAACATCCGCATCGAGTAATGTAATCGAGGCAGAGCTTGACGGCTCATCCTCCGATGTCAAGGAATCATCAGTGACAAGATTATCGTCGATAACAAAATCGTCGTTGTCGGGTGCATCCAATGATTCCAATAATTCATTCAAGTCCATATCCTCATCCTGGGTAGGTGTGGACGGCATATCTTCCGCAACGGTATCTTCCGTGAGGCATTCCTCCGAAGGTGTTACGGACAGGACTTCTTGGTCTTCAATTTTCTTTTTTGCCATAGATTTTTATTCCTCCTTATGTTTTGTTGACATGATGGAATTCTTATCGGTGGGTACGGCGCCGCGTTTTGTGGCGGGCGGTTTCTTGCGCGGTGGTTTGGGAGCCGTGCGCTCCGGTGGCTTGGACGGTTGAGTCTCACGCTTTCGCCACTCCGGAATGTAGGCGGCGGCTTTGCAGGGGCGCATTTTTTTCGCTTCCGGATGGTTGGTATAATCGTATTTCTCCACCTGCAGCACCTTTTTCCCTCGGATAATGACCAGCGCCTTGTTGATGGGCAGACGCAGCACCTCATCCATGGTCAGCAGCTTGCGCTTTCCGACACCGCTGGTTTCACGGTACTCCGGCGTATAATTTGAAATGCGCCATGTGCCGAGCATTTTTGCCCTGCTGTCCACATGGACGCTGACCTCGCCCGTGCGGTCACTCAAGAACTTGGCTGTGAGCTCATCGGTGCAGCCGAGCGCGAGGCTGTAATCGCAGCAGCCCAGAATCTCTTGCCATTGGTTGTAGGGGTATCGGTTTTGGAGGCCGGCCAGGTTTTGGAATACGCAGGACATACTCACGTTTCTGCTGCGGATGACTGAAATTTTGCGGCTCAGGTCCGGGATAACACCGCAGGCTGTCAGCTCCTCGCCAAGCACATGGACAGGAACCGGCAGCGCGCGGTCATCACAGTTGCGGTCCGCATAGCGAATCAGCTTGATGAACACGAAGGATAGAAAAAGGGAGCTGAGAAAATCAAAGGCGCTGTCCTGATCGCTGGTGATGCAGAAGTAGGCGCAGGGCTTTTTGCCGGGCAACTCCAAATCAATTTCATCATGGCCGGTGATTTGGCAGACCATTTTGTTCTGGAACACCTGCAGGCGGCTGCCAAGCCCGATGATGACGCCGCTGCGTACTGTTTCAGACGATTGCCGGAAAAGAGCGTAGGGCGCTTTGGCCGGATGCGTGGGCGGGAGCATATCAAAAAGGCTGTTGAGCTCCTTCTCCGCGTTCAGCGTCAGCAGCTTATACACCTCGCCGATATTTTTACTCTCCGGCGGATAGCCCTGCTCTACATAGAGCACGAGCGCCTTGAGCAGGTTCATTTCCGCAGCGTCCCAAAAATGATCGCCACGCTCCGAGCCGGTGTTTTTGATGATGACGTCGCAGAATATCTGCGCCATCAGCTCATCGCCCTCAATCTCCGCAAGGCAGTTCCATGAGTCCGAGTTCTCCGGCTGGATGAGGTTAAACACCTTGACCACATAGCCTTTATCCCGCAGATATTCGCTGGTTTTTTCATAAAGCTCGGATTTTGGATCCGTGATGATCAGTGATTCCATTTGCCTGCCTTTGCCGCCTGCGTCAACGCCCGAGGCGCTCTGCAGAATACGATTGACGCAATAGGCTCTCGTTTTCATCGATCCGCTTGCCCCATAGACGGCGATGTTGCCGTTGAGCCGCGTATCCCGTGGAATACAGACTGCCTGTTTCTCCAGCATTCCGAGCACCATGCCGCTGCGCCGGACATCGGATACCAGCTCCAGCACACCCTTCATTTCGGATTTTGGCATGAAGCCGGCGGTGCCATAGGTGCCCTTTCTGGAATAGACAAGATTCCTTTCCGCATCGTATTCTCCGTTGTCTGAAAAACCCATTTTCATCACCATAATGATGAGCAGCGTCAGAAGTCCCAGACAAATGGCGATGCCGATCAGACCGTAAGGAAACGAGAAAAAAGCGCCAAAGCAGGCGGAAAAGGAAAAGGTCGGCATGACGGGCGAGCTCCCATCGCCCGGCGTGCCGCCCATGCTCTGCCATGTGTTGTAATTGCCGATGAATTGCGCCAGATAGCCTCCGCCATAAATGAGCGCAAGAAATAGAGGCGGCGCGGCAATCAGTACGCTTCGCAGTTTTCTTTTATCTACAGGAAAAACCTCCCTTCAAGTTTATCAAAATCAATGGTTTGAATTTCCACCTGCTTACCACAGTAGTGGCGCAGGGCCTCTGACTGGAAATCAAAGCAGATGAGCGAGCCTTCCTCTCCGCGCAGGCGCAACGCCGTGTCAAACCGCATAATGCGCGGTAAATTACAGAGATAGCCGAACAGGACAGGATGCTCGCCGTCAAAGGCGTCATTCTCTACCGCCCAGCCCGGTCGTGCTTCGCCCAAACCTGCGGAAAGTAGCGTTTGCACTTCCTCATTCAGCGAACTGTCGCATAACAGGCGCAGCAGACATTCGCCATGCCGGTCATTGGTCAGAAAGTAAAAATCTTCATAGCTCCCGTCCAGAATGAAATAGTTTTTGCCGCCGCTGTTGGTCAGCAGCGCATAGGCCAGCTCCATGCTGTCGCCTAAAGCCAGGCCGCGTACTGCGTCCGGCGCGTAGAGAGAGGACAACCGTTCCCTGCAAAGCACCGTTTTCATCAGCGCCTTTGTTCTCATTTCGGATTTATAATTCCATTTCATCAGCGCCGCGCCCATGTTATAGACCACATAGACGGTTTCCTCCGCTAAAAGGACGCCTACGGCGCGTGCGCTCCGTATCTTTACAAATTCCGTTCCCAGTTCTTTGATTTCGCGGGAGCTGTAAAAGGCGGGAGTTTCCACAAGAGCCACCATGTCCTCTCCCCAGTTGGGGGAGAACACAGGCGTCTTTTCATCGCGGTAGCTTGAAACGCCGGCACCCATCATGGTGACGGTGGCCTCTGAAATGCGGTGGAGGCGGAGGCGGCTGGTCGTTTCGCTTTTGATATGATTGGTGCCGGTGCTGCCGGTAAGGAAAAAGGAAAAGCGTTCGGGATTGTCTGCAAGCAGCATGGTCTTTGCCGGGGCCGTCAGCCGATATCCGCGCAGACCGTTTTTGTAGTAGGTCAACAGCAGACGCTTTTGCTTCAGCCCCTTTGTGATGTTCGCTTTATAAGCGCGTCCACCGGGCAGTCTGTTCAGTTGGTTTGCAGGCAGCTCGCCAGAAATGGCGACCAGTTCAAGCAGACGGTAGGGCTGTGACAGATTGCCGGGGGACGAGGGCTTTGAATTGCCGATAAAACCGCCTCCTTTTCGGCGGGCATTACCCAGATTGCAAGTAACTACGGTAATTTTCTCGCCGCTTGCCTTGACGCAATGCCCCTGTTTGTCTGGCTTTTTGGCATTTTCGGATATGTCCCATTTTGGAGAGGTCAAAAAGCCTAAAAATCGGATATGGATTTTAGGCGGTTTTCGCGCTCCGAGAGCCATGCTGGGAAACGCTCTTTATCCATGACAGAGATGCGGGTACAGTCGTATTTTCCAATCTCCGTGGTGTTGTAGGCATCACAGAGAAGGCCGGAATCATCTTCCATGATGAAGGTCGATATCACATCCAAAAGCTGCTTGAGCTCCAGGTTATCGTAATCCCGCACCCTGCGTTCCGGCTGTTCTGCACTGTAAACATGGGAAAAGCAGACTACGCATTGCTGATATTTACGCATAGTGTGGCTGTCTGCATATTGGCTCAGAGTAAAATAAATCGGATCGATCAGAAACTCCGTTGTGCGCTTCTGCTTTCGCTTTGGCAGCAAGCAGGGCAGTGTGATTTCCAGCACGCCGTCTTTGTCCTGAATGGCAATGCCCTGCACAATACCGGCTGAACACAGGTATTCCGGCTTTTTGATCGAGGTGCTGCCGTAGAGTAAATGGCGCAGTCGGCAGGTAATCAGCTCGCTGCGCAGGGCGGCGTCGGTGGACAGCATTTCATAGTTGTCCGGGTATTTCTCAATGTCCGTATTGTCCAGCGCATACAGAGCGTTGGACAGCCGTGCAATTTCATCAAGAATCAGCGAAATGCGTCTTGATATAATGGTTCGCTCCAAATAAAGCCTCCTATTCTTTTTTGAAATATTGAATGCGACCCTCCGCATCCACAATGCAGTAAGCGGCGGCGCCGGGGATATTCAGCGTGTCAATTTGCTCTGGCAACTCAATGATCACCAGCCGTTTACCTATCTGATCTTCTTTGCCGACAAGGGCGTGCGTCATAAGCGCCGCTTTATCCGGCGGCACACAGACAACCTCATAGACCTCGCCGTCTGCGAAAAAGACGAGCTTGACCGGCATTTCATCAGCGCCGTGATACTCCACCTGTTCCATAAAGTCTGCCAGTACCCACAGTGCCGCCAGCATTTCTGTGTCTATGACCGTATCGGCGCTGTCGCAGTAGCAGTCGGCCGCCTCATGGTAGAACGCACGCCCCTGCTTGACAAAATAGGCAAGCAGATTGATAATTTTATCCTCCTTGCCCGGGTACATTCGAAGAAGCTGCGCCCGGCGCAGGCAATGGTATGTCGTGATATCCCGCAGGAGACTCGCCGCTTCCTGCCCATAGATTTGCTCTCGTGTTTTCATTCTGCAAACCTCCGTAATGCGTATAAACGCTGTATTAGCTCCGTACTGTCAGTGGTAATGCGTGTAATCGCCGCAATCGCTCCGTTTTAACCGGAGGTGCGCCTGACACGCTCCAATAATTCCTGCAATTCGCGCCGGTCGGTGGTGATAAGATCTTTTTCCAGTTGGCTGGCCTTGAACTCAACCGTGATATTGTTGTTGTTTGCGCTGATGAGCCCATTGCCGCGCTCAAAATGCGTGATCTCCATGACCTCGGCTTCGGAGAGGTGGAGGATCTGCTGGACGCGCTGCGCCTCCTCATCCTCCAAATTTAATATGACCTTGGTTTTGCAGTTGTTGATAATGCCTTTGCCGTACTTGCCATCGTCCAAAGCAAAGAAGTCGTTAATATCCTGGGTAGCGAACACTGCTGACCCTCCGTAGCCCCTTATAATTTTTGCGATTTCTAAAACAAATTCCGCCGCAAGTCTGTTGCCGCCGCCGCTGACGCCGCTGGTATTGCCGCCGATGAGCTGCCAGCACTCATCAATAAAAATTGCCTTTTCCTCGGTGCGGTCCGCCTTTGCTTTATCCCAGACATAATCCAGAGCCACAAACATCCCCACCGTAAGCAGGTCGCCGGAAAGCTCCGAGATGTCAAGAACGGTAAACTTGTTCTCCAGATCCACATTGGTCTGCTGATTGAAGGTGCTGGCCGAGCCATGGACGAGGCGGTTGATAATGTTGGCGAGCCGCTTGGTTTCGCTCTCCTTTTTCAGCACCCCATAGAGATCGCCCAGTGCCGGCATTTCCTTGTAGCTGCCGGGATTTTCGTAGTTATCCGGGTCCTCCAGCGAGGCGTTGTCGTGCGTGATGCCTTTGAGTGCGTAGGTCTTGATGAGGGCGTCGTCTAAAAGCTGTTTTTCCTCATAGGTCATGTCCGGGATGAGCAGGGAAAAGAAAATGTGCAATCGCTGTATCTTTGCGGCAAGCTCGGAACGCTCAATGCTCGGCCCATCAAGCAGCTCATCCACCGATTTGTCTACCCTGCGAATCTCCAATACATTGATGCAGTTTTTAGAAGCCGGAGAGATGGAGATAAATGCGCCGCCGGTATTGACGCAGGCGCGGTGAAATTCGTGACCTTTCAGCGGTGCGACCATAAATACTTGAATTCCCTTGCGCCGCATACGCAGCGCCATCAGCAAGATAAGGAACGTTTTACCTGCGCCACTTGTGCCGCAGACACAGAGGTTGGCATTCTTATATGCCTTGGAATTGAAGATGTCGATGATGACCGGCGAATTGTTGAACTTGTTGATGCCGAAGAGAATGCCGTTGTCATCGCTCAGTTCAAAGGAGGTGAAGGGATAACAGCTGGCCGCGCCAGTCGTCAGCACATTGCGTCTGGATTTCTGATATAGATGCTTTTCCAAAGAAACCAGCGGCAATGAGGATAAAAAAGCCTGTTCCTCACAGAAGGAGCAGGTACACACATCCATGTCCTGCGACAGCAGCAGTTTTTTCATTTCATTTTCACGCCATTCCAGTTCCTCGGCGCTGGGGGCGGTGATGGTAACGAGCAGGTTCATGTAATAAAAGTCCTCGCTGTTGCCCAAGCCCTCCTTGAGAAAATATCCGCTGCGGATGGCTCCGTCCAGATCATCAAAATCGGTGTTGGTATCGGAGGTCTCCTTGATCTTGCTTCGGTTGATACGAAGCTGCTGACCGAGCTTCTGTACCATGCGGTCCTTGGGCTGGCGGCTCAAAAACATATCCAGGTCGATTCCATCGCCGGCGTTGACGAGCAAGCTGAGCCATCCGGCCGGCACCTGCGCCTTGTAGCCGGAGGACGGTACTAAAAGATAGGAATAGTACAGTCCGTCAATGCAGATGTGACGACCGCTTGTGAAGTCAATGCTTTCCGGAGCAAAGAACTCCGTACAGGGGATGGCATCGACCTCGGACGCCAAATCATGTTCCATGTAACTGGACACGACCTGCTGTACCCGCGATGCGAGCGGAATATCTGCGCTGGCATTGCGGCAGAGCAGGTGGTATAGGGCTTCTACGGAAAACTCATCCTCATTGTCCGGCAGGATGACCTCGTTTCCGCATTGCTTGAGATAGTTGATCGCAGTGCGAGCCGCCGTCTGCAAAGAAGAAATTGCTTCTGTTTCCTCATTCCCATTTCTTCTGCCCGGCCACGGCTCATGCTCAAAGATAATGAAAAATCGCCTTGTTGTTGCCTCCCGCGCGCCGAGCTGATCAATCAGCTTGAGGTAATCCTCTTGCAGCATACGGCAGCCTTCATCGGTTTCCTGCCGCATCTCCTGTCGGATAATCTCCTTGTGCTTGCTCATGTCCGCCCGCTTGGTGACGACCTTAAACTGCATCTTGACCGGACTGATTTTCAGATAGGAGACAAAGGAATAAATAATGTTGCGCTGTTCCCGTGCGCTGCGCAGGAGAAAATTGATGGGAACCACCTCAATGATTTTCAGATAGCGGTGATCCCTTGTGTAAATAACGCCGTTTTCAATTTTCTCCACCGGCAGGTACTCCGCCACAGGATTCAGATACTTCTTTGGCGGCGGAGCTTCCTTTGCCGGACGCTCCGGGCGAACACGGCGGCGTGTTTCCTGCTTCGGCAGATGGTACCCATGCTTTGGACGGCGAGATTCCCGTATATCATCGAACTCGGCGGGGAAATCCTCTCGTTTTCTGCGCCGTTCCTTTGGCGCCTTTACGTCCCGCACCGTCTTTGCAGTCTTGGCACCGCGCGTTTTCCGCTCTTTAGGGTAATCCTGTTCATCATTCTTGCCAACGATGCGTCTGTTCTTCAGATACTTAAAGAACAGAAAAATGAATGCCGATAAGCTGACGCCGGATATACCTACTAATGCAAGCAGTCCAAGCGGCAGCGCCGTCAGACAGAGAATGATAATGCGTGTTGTCAGCGGAAGCTCCAAGGAGAAAATTGGAAGACCGATTGCCAGAAGCAAAGCGCCGGCCTCTATCGCATTGCGCGCTTTTAGCAGTCCTCCGAAAAGTGTGCCGCCTTCAATAAAGTTTGGCGGGATGATGTATGTATCGTGTTCATTATTTGGTTTGCTCATGTAAAACCTCCCTCCGCAGCGTTAGCCGATGATCCAGAAAGGACCTCCGGCCCCCGCATATTTACTGGCTTCGCTGCAGATGATTGATAGATCCCATTCCTTCTCGCTGCGGGTATAGCTTGCCGGATCAGCGACAAGGATTTTATCGTCCTTGACGCCGCGCAAAACGATGAAATGGCCACCGGAAGTAAAATGCCCCTTGCTCATAATGGCAACCACCAGCTTTCCGTTGCTCAAGGCATCTACTATGCGCTGTCCTTCGGAGGCGCTGCAACCCTCGACCGGAAGCCCCCATGCTTCGGCGGCAGCCGGTATCAGCGCATGATAAGAGCCGCTTTTGCTGCACCAGTAGCCGTTGTCATACGACCACTCTGCCATCTCTACCGGATCGACCGTATCATCAGTCAGAGAGGACACCACAATGGACATCGCCGTTGGGCCGCAAGCATATCCGCCAATGTTGTCCGTGCCGTAGGGCTCGTTTGCGTAGCGTTCATCCAGCTGATTAAAATAGACAACCGGCGTCTGCCCATCGGTAAAACGGATATCGCCCAGAGAAATAGTTGCGGAAAACTCGGATGGCAAAAGCCCTTGTATCATCCCATCGCCGAGAAACAGGCTCAAATTTTGTGCGTAGTCATCTGCCAGCTCCTTTTGTTTGTCCGTCAGAGCAAACACCGTGTCCTCAAAATACGCCTCGCCATTGTAGACCACGGTGTAAATCATCCACAGTTCTGTCACGGTTTCTTCTGTTTCCACTACGGCACCGGTATCGGGGTCGGTGGTGGTTGTCGTTACCGTCGTTTCGCGCTCCTCGCTGGTGCGCGTATAAGAATAGAGGTGAGATTTTGCGCCGCGCAGCGTGCTTTCCATATCCGCAATGGAAATGGAAGCGAAATCCTGATCCTTTGCCGCACAATATTGCGCCACAAAACGGTTGGCGTTGTAGACGAGATTCCCCTCATAGGGATTGGCAACCTCTATTTGATCGCCGCCGGAGCTGGCAAAGTCGCTCTCAATACGCGCAGTTACATCGGTCAACCCTTCGCCTAAAGCACCGTTGATGGCAAATGAAATGCTGTTTGCATTTTCCACAATGGCAGCACCGTCATTAAGAATCGGCACCTCTGGATTGCTTGGAGAAAACGCCTCCGTCAGACCGCCAAAAATGAGAGATGGCAGCATGAGAATAAAGAGAAGCGGCAGGATCAGCACAACAAGCGATGCAATGATGACCTTGCCGACAGTCTTACGGTTTTCCCAGAGAAAGCCTGCCGCAGCGCCGTAGACGCCGCCATTTGCCGCGCCCTTGGCGGCGCCAGAGATGGCTTTCCCTGTTTTGACGGCGCCCCTGATGGTGTGGGCGGCGGATGCACCCTTTTGTACGGCATCGGATAAGCCGTTTTTTTCTTCCTCTGCCATTAGAATTTATCCTTTCTGCGCGGTGGATCGGGCAGCTTCTTAACGATTTTTTCGTTGTAGGCAATCGAGCCGTCCGGAGCCATATACGGTGTTTTTTCTACTGTGTCCTGCGCGTATTGCTTATACCACTTGCTTCCGTCCGCCGCTGTTACGGTGGAATACTCTCTGGACGGCTCTGAAAACTGGTCGGTGTGGTACATGGCAAAGGCCGAGCCGGAAGGGTACTCCTCTGAAGTTTCCATGCCGGTAATGCGACCGCCGCCAATCTCTACATTGGAGAACGAAGGGACATCCTCGGCGCTTTCTCCAAGCGCCGCATAGCCCATGTAGGACAACAGTGCCTGTTCTGCTTTTTCACCGGTCATAGATCCGACTGTTGCAATACTGCCGGTGGCAACGGTGCCAATAACGCTGTTTGCCATGTCGCCGCCCTTTGTCACAGACGAGGCAAATGCGGCGCCGCCAAGACCGCCGCCACTGCCGCTGGTCGCATTTTTAACCGCGCCACTTGTGAAGTTGCGGCTTACAACACCAGCAAGGCCACCCTTCATAAAGCCGGCACTCTGCCCGGCGGAGCTTTTCCCTGCGCCACCCGTACCCTTTACTCTGCCGGCAAAGCCCCGTGCGGCGGAAATCCCCCGCGCGGCGATGATTGCTTCAGCCATCATACTGCCGCCGGTGTGTCCCACATTGATCCCCAACGAGGACATAAAGCTGTCGATCTTCTGAGAAACCTTCAAAAAGGCAATGGCACAGAGGAACCAGACGAAAATGTTGCCGCCGACAGCTTCTCGGCCAACAGAGTCTACCTGTTCCTGCACCTCAGCTTCTGTCAGCGCAAAGGCCGGCGTGGCGCAATGGCAGACCAAGAGGCCAACGAGCAGTGCGAGCCATAGAATTCGTTTGTATTTTTTCATCGTCAGCCCTCCTTACAGTGACAATGGATTTGCAATAAATGCGCCCACCATGCTGACAAACAGGCGAAGACACCAGGCATTCATTAAAAGCAGAAATACCTGTCCGCCGAACATTCGACACCAGCTTTTGAAAATGTTGCTTGTTGTTTGAGATGCGCCCATGGAAAAGGCAACCGGTGCTGTGAAGACGAGGACTCCAAGCAGCACATATCTTTCGGCCGCTTCAAAAAGCAATTTGATATAATTCCATGCGAGAATCAAAATGAGAATCAGCGCAATCAAGGCAACTGCACCATTTGCGCAAACACCGAGAATTGTGAGAACAACGGAGTTGAAGTCTGCAAAATTGAGGGCGGGCAATTCCGAGGTCAGAATCCACTCATAAGGCGTTCCACCGATGGTGAGTACGATATTCACAATCTCATCAGCAAAGTACGCCAGCAGAATGAACATCACCGAGCGGATGCTGAGTTTTACAGGGTCTTCCGCTTCTACACCGGCAATAAGGCCGAAATTCTTAAAGAGCTGCCAGATCCAGTTGAGCAGGATAAGCCCGATTGCAAGTGCGACAAAAATCTTATACATGGTCTCGGCTGCAGGGAAATATCGCAGAAACACGCTCATATCACAGCCCAACGCGCCCAAAACTGATGTGTTTATCAGATCAAGGCCATGCATGACTTGCTCTGCAATCCATTCAACAATGCCGTCTAATATGCCCATGTCATCTCTCCTTTCTGTGTGGGTTGGTCGAAGGCATTATCCATTCCAACGACCGTCCGAAAAGAAGGGAACGATGTAGGACATAATGAAACCTAAAGAGTTTAAGATGGCCCAGGTAATGATAATTCGCTTGAGCCACGCTCGGCTTTCGTCCACTGTTCTGCCGCTGCGTGAGAAGTTCATCAGAAGAAGCGCGACAGACGCAGTGACAACAGCGGCAATAGTTGAAATCAATAGAACCTGATTGTAGACGTCCTTCATAATTTCATTGGCTTTTTCCCATACTGTTGGCGCGGCCAGCGCCGGCTGGGCAAATAGGGTGACCATTGAGAGCGCCAAAAAAGCCGCGTAGAGAATTCGCCCATAGTTGACCGGCGGCTTGGGCTTCGGGTGTTCGAGTGCTTTTTTCATTTTCAAACGCAAAACCTCCTGAATGAAATTGATGTGAAAAGTGACGGCGGCACCTGTCCTTAAAACAAGCGCCGCCAACGACCTTGGACTGCAATGACAACAAAAAAACACCATTCGGTTGAATGATGCTTCGTGAGTCTTTGCAGTCCGGATACAGTTTTGAGCATGACCATTGTAACACATCCGTTTTTACGGCGAAATCGCAAAGCAGCGCCAATTTCATGCGTTATCTTGCCTATTTTGTGCCATCCTCGCGTTCGGGAAAAAAATGTTCTAAAACATCAAGCGTTTCCTGGGAGGAATACCCCCACAAAACAGATCCAAGGGCTTCGATTGCGAGCTGCCGCTTGCGGTAATAGGTGCGGTGGCTGATGTCTCTGATGTGGGGCTCCAGCTTCTCAATGATCTCTTCCGAGTTGCGAAGCTGCTGCGGTGAGAGGTAAGTGTAATAGAGCAGCCAATAATAGCTTTCGCCATACTTGTGCTTATTCCGCATCAGCTCCACGGACGTGTCAAGTAGCTTGAGCATTTTATAGCTGCGTTCGATGCAGCGGGCATGGTCTTCAATCGAACTATCCGCGAAATTGATGCCGGCAACATAGATAGACTCCAAGAAGTCCTCAATGCTGCTGCCGTATTCAAGCTGAAACCGCTTGCGTACCTGTTGAACGGAGAGTTCAAGGCTCCAAACGACATCTCGGTATTTCCGCAGAAGCGTCCAGGTGTCGTGATACAGTGGATTTTCCGTGACGGATGGTTCGGTGTTGATATTTTTCATCACAATACCTCCTTTTGCCGGCCCGATGTGGGAACCAGGCGCAATTCAAATCTGAAAAGCTCACGTTCCGCTCCACAGGAAAGCGTAAACAGAAAGAGCCTTTCGGATAAACATCCCAATGATTTCCTCAACAGCAATTCATCCCTGCAATCGTCGGATAAGAGTAATAACATACATTTGGATTGACGGCATTCAACACACGGAATCCCTTGCACCGCAAGGATTTTCCGTACCTTTTGCTCGATGATTTGAATGTGCGATTTTGAAACGCCAAAATCGAGACTTGAGCCGCTATCTTGTTCGGTGTTCGCGGCAGCCGGCTCATCCGGAAGCGTGATTTTGATGTTAAGCGCCATGGCGATTTCCTCCTTGTCGAGCATCACATCTGATATTTGAAACATCGTTGAGAGATAATTTTGCAGGTAGATTGCGCTGCCGTGTGTGCCGGGGAATGGAGTTGCCGACAAATAGCCCATGTCGTTCAATTTTTTAAGGTAGCGCCCGGCGGTTGCTTTGGAAACTCCCCATCGGGTGGCAAGGTCGGCGTAGCTGACGAGCGGGCTTCCGGTCCCGTTTCGGAGATAGACAACGGGGCCGATCTCCGAGCCTTGCACCTGTTCATCGTTATATACCGTGTTCAGCCAGAGATCCAAAACGGCGTCCATCTCAGAGCAACGGCCTGAGCTAATGATCTCAGCTACGACAGACACGGGGAAAAAGAAAAAGCCGGTATCCTTTTGACACGGCGCGTTGTAGTCCAATACCCGATTGCTTTTGCTCCATTCGCGGATTTTGAACTTTACCAGTCGGCCATGCCCCAACACGCTGTAGGTAATGAGGTGCCGATCCTGTAGATCTTCGAGCACCGCAAGTGCCTGGTGCTGAAAGCGAGTCCGAAAACACTTCGACAGTTCTTGCAGTGAGCAGAGCCATTCACCGGGATAGACCGTATAGCTGATGCCGTCCATGCGCCGGTATGAGGTGCGGAAGTTGGCATAGGAGCAAAGGACGACAAAATAAAAAAGACCGGAGCCGCCGCTTACGCGAATGCTCCGGTCATCAATCAAGGTTTGTACAAATTGCCGGTAGATCCGGCATCGTGGGTAATCCACAATCTGTTTTAATTCAAGCTGATATTCTGGCATGAAATAGCCTCCTTCGCTTTCTGTAAAAATTCAATTATTAAGCACCGCCGCAGTATTCTGGATAACGCAGCCTGATTGCCTCAAAAAAATATTCCGCATAAGAACAGCAGAAAATATTGTCCGTGACATAATAGGCTGAAACCGGCTGATCATCCTCACACTCTTCGTAGCAGTACCCATTCCACAGATTGAAAGCTAAACGGCAGATTATTTTAGAAGTGCCTGTCTGCCAACCGCAATGCAAGCCTTCTT
>JAQWCP010000150.1 GCA_028705905.1 Oscillospiraceae bacterium | reverse complement strand
CGCTTTGCTTCAGCAATTTCTTTTTCCATGCCCTCGCTGGTATGATTTCCACACACCCACAGTTCTTCGCAGGAGGCTAAAACCCGCAGCCCCATTAGGATACCGGCTTCTCTTTCCATGGGAACGGCATCGTTCAAAAACTGCGGGTACAGAAGGTGCGGGGCAATGGGTGCGCAGCCCTGCTTCATAGCGTACCGGCACGCGGCTTTGGCAAAGCGGACATTTTCCTCAATGCTCCCCGCGTATGGGGAACAGATATAGACCAGTTTCAAACTTCATCCCTTCTTTTCGTTTACTTCGCCACCGCCTTCGCAATGGTGCGGGTGATAGACACTGCGGTTTGTGCGGCATACGCCGCGCTCATGAGGTTGGCCTTGGTTGACGTATCAAGTCCGAAAGCCCCGGCAATGCGGGGAATCTCGCCGGCCGACAGCATCAGCCCAAGCCCCAGCAGGGCATGGTCTTTGACCACCAGCAGACCGGCGCAGAGGATGGTCGCCTGCAGAAACGTCGTCAGGCACAACCCGACGATCTGTTTGCACCATGATACAAATCCGTCAATGTAGCCGCGCGGGACGCTGAACATATACAGACTTCCCACTGCGATCTGGATCAGCAGGATTCCGCCGCGTTTGAGGTTGCTGAAAAATACTTTAATCACGGCGTACCCCATGAGAATGAGGATAAACAAGATCAGAATGGGGCTGGTAATGGCGCCGAGCCCGCCGAATACATTGGTGCTTGCCGCCTGTTCCAGTGTGCCTGCCGAGTTAAGCCCGGTGATGATTGAGCTTGCAAGGTCGCTGATTCCCGAACCATAACCGGTGATGCCCGCCGTCAGGCTGCTCTGCAGGGATACGGACAGCTTATACAACTCCACCGGTACGGTCGAAAAAAGCCCGACTGCCATAAACCCTTTGATCGCGTTGAGGGCTGTGTCTTTGATGCTGCCGCGACCGGACTGATACTCAATGGCGCACTCGAAAACCGCCACTACAAGACCCGTACCGTATAGTGCCCAGGCCAGGTAAACGAAAAAGAGAACGATGGACTTCACCCAGTCCATGTCGAACAGCTCGGCACCCATGTCACCCATCTGCGCGAAAAAGTTTCCAAGGAAACCGACGATCTGACTATAGATCCAGTCGATAATCTGATTGAGCACGGTTCCAGCTACGAAATTCCAGATGAACACAGCATTCACTTCCTTTGCGTAAAATAAAAAGCCACCGTATGGTGGCTTTCAGAAAAGCAAAAGAGGCCGGTATCCTGCGCTTTTCGACAGGATGCCGGCCTCTCGTTCTTATGTTTTGGGACAGGTCACTTGGTTTTTATAGCAATCATTCCTCTGTCGGAGCTTTTCCCTTGAGCTTTTTTACAAGCTCCGCGGGAGATACTCCGGCCTCTTTTGCCGCTTCGAGAAGTGTCTGGATATCCTCCTGTTCCTTTTTTTCAAGAAGCTGCTTTTTCTGCTCGTTCAGTTCCTTGAGTTTCGAGTCAACCTCAGAAATCTGTTCTTCAATGGTCTTACGGCTGCCGCGAGGCATTTTCATCATCCCTTATATGTAAATTTTACTATAGTATACCGAATTGCCCTTTACAAAGCAAGAAAATAACAAACAAAATATCGGAAACGCCAAGCGGTCTGCTGGTTAGACCTTATAACACCGGGATTAGGCTGACCGGTCAATTGGCTACATCCCGATGACACCCCAGATATAAAGGGGGGCCGTCAAGGTGAAAACTAAGCACGCAAACAAAATGGCTGGCGCGGCCCACTCAAATTGGCCCTGTTTTCTGTAGTCGAAATAAGCCGTGCCAAGTTTTGCAAAGAAGAAAACAGCAAGAATCAGATCAATAGCGGGGAAAACCACTTTGTTGACCACCGCCTTGATCTGCTGGGAAGCAGTCGACCAGGTACTCTGTACCGCCCCCGCCACGTCGCCGCTGCCGGCTGCGGACGCCGTGATACAAAACACGGAGAGCATCACTAAAGCCATGCAAATGAGAATCACAAACTTCTTCCGCTTTTTCATATATGCTTTCACACCTTTCATTGTAGGATAAAATTCAAGGCCGCAGAGCATGATGTCTGCGGCCTTCTTCTTTATCTGCGGATGGTTCAGGGTAATGCCGGGATGGCGCGCCAGTCCGACCACAGGTTTCCCCTAATTGTCACTGAGTCGGTCAGATTCATGCTGAGCATGCCGGTCGGGGTCCAACAATCTTCCAAAAAGGTGTATGGAGTATAGCTTCCGTCCGGCATCCAAAGCGGTGTGAAATGAGTGCGCCGGTTGTAGGTGGAATAGCGGTTGGGGGCAAATTCAAACCGTGCGTTGTACCCGCCGGCTGTTGGGTCCAGCAGGCGCCAATACGTCTTATACCCAAATTCGGGGAAGTAGGTGACGGCGGTTTGAGCGCCAGTTACCGCCGAGGAATGATTGGTGCTGACTGACGCCGCAGCGGTCTGATGGATTCCATATCCGCTTTTGATTGTTTCGTCGGATGCAGTCGGGTCTTTGCCGTCCGGCGTGATGCTCATGGACGCGGAAAGGCTTGCGGAATAGGTGTCGCAGGCAAAGTCCCACCAGCCGTGGTCAACCCAACTGCCGTTGTCCTCCCAAGAACCGCTGGTGTCGTCGCCGTGCCAAATCCAGTCCGAAACCCACACCCAATCGGCATGCCATACGGGCCGCCATACGTTCCATGAGGCCGAAGCTTTTTGTGGATTGCTTGGCATACTCGCCGGGGAATAGCCGCTGTTTCGGTCATCGGCGTTGGGATCAGGCGGGTCATGACCGGAAAGATCCACAATGCTCGCGTTGATTGTGCCTTCACTGGTGCTTCCTCCGCCCGTTGCAGACACATGAATGGCCATGGACTGCGGCGTGGAAGGCGTTGTCCAGCGCACCCAAGCCAGCTGACTGTCGCCGTCAGGATAATATACGTTGCCAACCGCATAGTTTCTGCCGCCGATATTGAATCTTACCGTTACCGGGTGGTCGGGATCCGACTGCCCGCCGCTGACAGTCACCGGTGTGATAACTTCGGTGTTGACATGGTAAGTGTAATTCTGAGTGCTGACCTGCGTTGGCGGTTCGGCTGCGGAAAAGCGGACGATGCCGAGACCGAGAGAGGAAATAATCGTGGAGTCGGACACGCGATCATCTCTGGAACCCGTCCAGGCGGGGTAACCAAGATCCGAGGTATCGAGAAACATAGAAAGCGGCAAATTCTTGTGCGTCAGGGACGCCATCTTGGAACGAAGGTCGCCTCCGAGTCTCTGATCGTACAATGCGGCTTCCGTAGCGGTCATCGCCACCCGTGCGCCATAAAAAGTGAAATATGCGATAGGTTCCAACAGAATTTTGTAATTGCCATTGGTAAGAATCGAGTAGCTAAAGCCAGTCAGGTTTGCAATACTTCGGAGCACCTGTTCGTCAGTGAAATAACTTTTTATTACTTCGATACTGGACTGCCCCTGATCGGAGTTGATGATCTTGGGAAGCGGCTGCGCTGGATTGACATAAGAATACCGGCCGGTATTCAGTGCCAGCGCATGGCCGTTGTTGTAGGCGATCTTGCTTACTTTTCCAAAGTTGATAATAATATTATCCGGATGCCTGTTGGTGAAATCCACGGAAGCTGACGCCACCGTGTGGTCGCTGGCCCGGATGACGGTTACTCGGACACCTTCGTCACCGGAGTTCCAGAAATTCTCGTCGCTTCCGTTTCCGAGCCCGCCGCCTCCATGATCGATGTTTCCGTCACCGTCCCCATCGGCATAGGCGCTGAGCGGAGTGCAAAGCGTCAGTAGCAATACCAGAGAAAGAAAGATGCTGAACAGCCGCTTCATAATTGCCTCCAAAATAGAAAAGACGCACAGCCTAACTATGCCGTGCGTCTTAAATACTGTTTTAAATTTTGAAATTTGACTCAGTCCATCTGTCCGACCTTGTTTCCGTTTTCATACATATCGCTCGCTGTACTTCCCGAGCCACCGCCGCCGTTGTTCGTTACCCATCCAAATCCGGGGACATAGATTTTCCCGTCTTTTTTCTGAAAGTTTTGATCTCCGGATCCCTTGCCTGGAGAAGTATCCTTCGAGCTATACGTCGGTGCCTTGGAAGGATTGGTGGTGCTGCCCTGTGCGGCAGGCTTGGAGGAAGGTGCCGCGGGTTTCGATACATCGGGCTGGATCGCCTGATCCGCCTTGCTTGAGGCTTCCGGTGCCTGGGAGGATGCCGACGAAGCGAGCGCCGCGCTTTTCGTTGTATTATCGTTTGTCCCGACAGCCGGGACGATCACTTCACTGGAAGTAGAAGATGAGGATGTCGCGACATCAGCGTCGTTGACTCCCTCCGCCTTAAGCTGATAGGAAATTCCGATCACAAAGACTGCGCACACCACGCCGATGCCGGCGATGGTCAATGATCTTTTGGTTTTATCCGATAATTTCTTCATGGAGTTTGACCTCCTTTTTTCTCTTTTCCGTTTGTTTCCTCTTGTTTCACACACTATCACAGAAAGGGTAAAAAGTCTATTGCTACTGCGATTTTTTAGAAAACAGGCATATATTTTGCCCGAACTTTCAATGTGGCGTGCATTGGAGGAAGCGTCTTACCGCCAAAGCTCACCGGTACTTCCAGCTGGACGGTTGCGTTTGCTACAAACCCCGGATTATTCGCCGGATTGGAGGGCGCCAGAGGCGCGTTTTGTATGGTTACCGACAGGCCGGATATCTTGAATTCCTCCGCACCGTCTGCTTCCTTTACATGGGCTCCGTTCTCATTTTTCAGGCCGAGGTTCCGGTCAAGCCGACCATAAATATCGCCGGTACTGACGCTTCCGACCCAGGAAGAGCCGCTGGGTCGATATCCACCGGAATATCCCTCACGGACTCCGTGATAAACGTTGCTGTAATTGTCGGTTACGGTAGCG
>JAQWCP010000149.1 GCA_028705905.1 Oscillospiraceae bacterium | reverse complement strand
TCTGACTGCCAGTGAGATCTCTGTGCGGCTGGGTGCCACATGGCTGAATCCGGACTATTACCGCCAATTTATCTTTGAAACGCTGGGAACGCCCCGCAGCGCACAGTGGAGCATCAAGGTGCATTACTCCAAAATCACCGGTGAGTGGCGCATCGAGGGGAAAAATCAGGATCGGGGCAACGTCAAGGCGTACAACACCTACGGAACCAAGCGCGCCAACGCCTATGAAATCATTGAGGACAGCTTAAATTTAAAGGATGTCCGCATTTTTGATTATCAGTATGATGCCAATGGCAGCAAAACGGCGGTGTTGAACAAAAAGGAAACCGCCATCGCCCAGAGCAAACAGGAGCTTTTGAAGGAAGCGTTTGCGGAATGGCTTTGGAAGGACCCGGACAGGCGGGAAACTATCTGTGAAGCCTACAATATTCTCTTTAACTCCAATCGCCCCCGCGAGTACGACGGCAGTCATATTTCCTTTTCGGGCATGAACCCGGAAATCACCCTGCGCCGCCATCAGGTCAATGCCATCGCTCATATCATGTACGGCGGAAACACCCTGCTGGCGCACGTTGTGGGCGCGGGCAAGACTTTTGAGATGGTCGCCGCCGCTATGGAATCCAAGCGGCTGGGGCTGTGTCAAAAGAGCCTTTTTGTGGTACCAAATCACCTCACAGAGCAGTGGGCCACCGAGTTTTTGCAGCTCTATCCGGCTGCCAATATTCTGGTGGCCACAAAAAAGGATTTTGAAACCAAAAATCGCAAACGCTTCTGCGGGCGCATTGCCACCGGCGAGTATGATGCCGTTATCATCGGGCACAGCCAGTTCGAGAAAATTCCCATGAGCGTGGAGCGCCAGCGGGCCATTTTGGAGCAGCAGATGGATGAAATCTTGCTGGGAATCAACGAAGCGAAGCGCGAACACGCCGAAAATTTCACCGTCAAGCAGATGGAGAAAACGCGCAAAGGCTTGCAGGCGAAAATTGATAAGCTGAACGACCAGAGCCGCAAGGACGATGTAGTCACCTTTGAGGAATTGGGCTGCGACAGGCTATTTGTGGACGAAAGCCATGGGTTCAAGAATTTGTTCTGTTATACAAAAATGAGGAATGTGGGCGGTGTCGCCCAGACGGAAGCACAGAAAAGTTCAGACCTCTTTATGAAATGCCGCTACCTCGATGAATTGACGGGAGGTCGCGGCATCGTTTTTGCCACGGGAACGCCTATTTCAAATAGTATGGTGGAGCTTTACACCATTCAGCGGTACTTGCAGATGAAAGCCTTGCAGGAGCAAGGTTTGCAGCATTTTGATTCGTGGGCGGCAAACTACGGTGAAACCGTCACTGCCATTGAGCTGTCCCCAGAGGGCACCGGCTACCGGGCAAAGACCCGGTTTGCCAAGTTCTACAATCTGCCGGAGCTGATGAGCGTGTTCAAAAATGTGGCAGACATTCAGACGGCGGATATGCTCAAGCTACCTGTGCCGGAGGCCCACTACCACAATGTTGCGCTGAAGCCATCGGAATACCAGAAAGAAATGGTGGCGTCACTGGCCGAACGCGCGGAAAAGGTCCGAAACCGTGAGGTGGACAGCAGCGTGGACAATATGCTGCTGATTACCAACGACGGGCGCAAGCTGGCGCTGGATCAGCGGCTGGTCAATCCCATGTTGCCCGATGACCCGGAGAGCAAAGCCGCCAAATGTGCGGAAAATGTGTTTGAGATCTGGCAGCGCACGGCGGCGCAACGCTCTACCCAAATGATTTTTTGCGATTTGTCTACACCTTCAGGGGCAAGACCCATTGAAATGGTGATGGATGGCGATACTGCAAAAATGGCTCCATTTCAAAATGTGTATGAAGATATTGCGAAGAAACTGCTGGCTATGGGCATCCCAGAAAGCGAGATAGCCTTCATTCACAACGCAAAGAGTGAAGCACAGAAAAAGGATTTGTTTGGCAAGGTGCGCTCTGGTCAGGTGCGTGTTCTGCTGGGCAGCACCGCCCGCATGGGCGCAGGCACCAACTGTCAACAAAAATTAGTGGCGCTCCATCATGTGGATTGCCCGTGGCGACCGAGTGACCTCCAACAGCGCGAGGGGCGCATCATCCGGCAGGGTAACGAAAACCCGGAGGTGGACATTTACAGCTACGTCACCGAGGGGACATTTGATGCCTATTTGTATCAGCTGGTGGAATCCAAGCAGAAGTTTATTTCGCAGATCATGACCAGTAAATCGCCGGTGCGCTCCGCCGAAGATGTGGACGAACAGTCCCTTTCCTATGCGGAAATCAAGGCGCTGGCCAGCGGCAACCCACAAATCAAGGAAAAAATGGACTTAGATATTGAGGTTTCCAAGCTGAAATTGTTGAAGTCAAACCACCTGAGCCAGCGGTATGCGCTGGAGGACGCCATCAGCAAGACCTTTCCGGTGGAGATTGCGGAGCAGCAAGCGCGGCTGACCGGCTACGGTGCGGATATTGCCACGGTCACGGAGCACACCCACCCCAATGCCGAAGGCTTTTCACCCATGACGCTGGCGGGGACTACCTATGCCGAGAAAAAAGATGCAGGCGGTGCGCTGCTGGCGCTGTGCCAGACCATGGTGTCCCCGGAGGCCACCCAGATCGGCAGCTACCGGGGACTGACGCTGGAGCTGTCCTTTGACAGCTTTGCACAGGAATACCGCCTGACCATGATCGGGCAGCTGCGCCACATGGTGACGCTGGGCACGGATGTGTTTGGCAACCTCCAGCGCATGGACAATTACTTGGAAACCCTGCCGGTGAAGGAACAGACCTGCCGGGAGCGGCTGGGGGATTTTCAGACGCAGATGGAAACGGCCAAATTTGAGGTGCAGCAGCCTTTTGCCCGCGAGGAAGAATTAAAGGCCAAAACGGCCAGATTGGAGGAATTGAATGCCCTGCTGAATATGGACAATAAGGCACTCACCGAGCCGGAACAGACAGAAAAGCCGAAAGACAAGGAGATGGAACGATAATGGGCTATCAGGAAAGTTTGGTGTGCATCCGCCCGCAGCGGATGTTCGACACCATGGTACGAAAATGCGAACAAGTCTATCAAACGGATTATTATAATCTGTTTGGAGCAAATCCGGTGTCCGTCATCACTCTCAAGCAGCCGCTGGGCGGGATGCCGCCCGGTACCAAGCTGCTGTGGGTGTGCGGCGAACGCTGCTTTCACAATGAGATGGGCATTTTCAACGGCAGGCTGAAAACGCCGGGGCTGTATCATTTGAAAATTATCCCCGCAGAGCAGCTTTTTGAGTGCGGTGGTGATAAAAGGCTGGTGGGACTTAAATTGAATGCAAACAGCAAGACAACGGAAAATGCCTATCTGCGGCGAGATAGTTTTGAGCACTATGCGAAGCGGCTGCAAAGCCGAGAAAAGGAGAGATAAAATGGCAGATAGAAAAGGACAGCTTGCCCAGCAGCTTTACGACCGGGCATCGCAGGAGCTTGACGCCTATATTGCGGACTTAAAGACCCAGCCCCCGGAGCGCATCATTGACCGGGCCTATCAGCTATCCACCATGCAGGACATGGTGATGGTGCTGGAGTCCAGCGACATCCCAGCAAACAAGCTGGAGGTTTTGGCTGCGCTGGAGCATCCCTTGGAAGTGCTTTATGACGATTGGCTGAACCGGGACGACAGCCGCATGGGGGAATTGCACCGCTCTATGGAGGATTACGCGGGGCAGAAGCTGCGGGATCAGGCAGAATTACTCTTTAGCGACCCCAAGGTGCCCCGCTACGCCGGTACCCATGAGGATGCCGTTCGCGCGGGCGAGGTTTATCAATACTACGCCAACCGCAGTCGGGATTTGCTTTGCCTCCACACATTTGAACAGGGGGTCAGCGATGCTAACGCCAACCACGCCATGCGGCCCTTTGTGCAAAAGTGGACCGAGGACTACGGCCACGACCGCTGCAAATTTGTGCTGGGCTACACCGTCCAGCGGGCGGACTGGGACAAGCGGTATTCCCCCAAGGCAAGGCAGGATGCTCAAAAATACGATTACGATCTCACGAACAACTACAATCCATACAGCAGTTACGGCACAAACGCCCACCCCTGTCTGGTCAACTGCGCCTATGAACTGCTGATGGAGCAGGAGCGCGGCAAAGAAAAGCAAGCTCCACAGAAAAATGAACAGGAACGGTGAGGTGCTATGAGGAAAAAACGAGCCCCTGCTGATGCAATTAAAATGCGCAAGAAATCCCAGGAACAGTATCGGCACAAGGTACGGCGCTTCACTTTCCAATTCTCCCTGAAAGATACGGAGGTGCAGGAATGGTTCGAGTGTCAATCGGACAAAGGAGATTATCTGAAGAATTTGATTCTTGAGGACAAAAGGCGGCACCTGGAACAAAGCCATGAAACGTATCCCAGCGATGCCATCGGTGGATTTTCCGGCTGCTCCTATGAAGAATTAATGCAGCGGCATAAACCCGCTACGAAAAAAGCGTGTCGCAAAAATGAACCCGAACGGTGATTGTTTTCAGAAAGGAAATCGGGTATAATCATTGCAAAGCAATGATTATACTTGATTTAATAAATATACCACAACGGCACTTCGTGCCTGTGGTATAATGAATATAAAATATGGTAAAAGCCAACCGAAGGGAGGTTTTTGGATGATAACGGCATATACCTTGCGCCTGTTCGACACTGACTTGCTGCATTTCACACTGGAGGAACGCGGCATTGAGGGTCTTGTGGCGCAGATCGATTGGATCAATGAAGCGGAGCAAAGCCGATTTCCACTGGATTTAGAGTTGAGCAGCGACGGCCTTGTTCACTGGCTGGAGCGCCGGGTCATTCCCAAAAACCGCGCCTTCGTGGAGGAGATTTTGCAGTTCCTTGGCCTGCGGCAGAACGACACCAAGGGCATCATTGACGTATGCAAGGGCCTGTCCCTGAACGACAGCTACTG
>JAQWCP010000148.1 GCA_028705905.1 Oscillospiraceae bacterium | reverse complement strand
GGTCATCAATAAAATCGACACGGTGAAAAAAGAGACCTTACTCTCTGTGATCGCCCTCTACCAGACAGCCCATGACTTTCAGGCGGTGGTACCCATCTCCGCCCGGGAGGGGCAGGGGCTGGATCTGTTGTTGAAGGAGCTGTCTCAATTCGCCGTGGAAGGTCATCAACTTTTCCCAGATGACATGACGTCAGATCAGCCGGAGCGGCAGATCGTGGCTGAGATCGTGCGGGAAAAGATGCTTCTGTGCCTGGACCGAGAAGTGCCCCACGGCGCCGCCGTGGAAGTGACCCGTTTTACCGAGCGGGACAACGGCATCATCGACCTGGATGTAACCATTTACTGCGAGAAAAACAGCCATAAGGGCATCATTATCGGCAAAAGTGGCACGATGTTGAAGCGAATTGGCAAACTAGCCCGGGAAGAAATTGAGAATTTCATGGGGACCAAAGTTTATATGGAGACCTGGGTCAAAGTGAAGGAAAATTGGCGGGACAACCAGAGTTGGATGCGCAACTTTGGTTACGGGGAATGAGCAATTTTCTGCTCACTCCCGGTCTGGTTCTGTGGGAGATGCCCTTGGGGGAAACGGACAAGCTTTTGACAATTTTGACCCCTCAGCTGGGCAAGCTCACCGTGCGGGCGCGGGGCGCCCGGCGGAAAAACAGCCGCCTGGCTGCCGCCGCCCAGCTTCTGGTCTATTCCGATCTGAAGCTGTTTTCTTACAAAGACCATTACACCCTGGACGAGGCCAGCTCTTTGGCCCAGTTCTGGCGCATCAAGTCTGATCTCTCCCTGCTGTCTCTTGGTTCCTATTTTGCAGAGCTAACCAGCATTCTTGCGGACGCCGATGCCCCCAACGCGCAGCTTTTATCCCTTTTGCTCAATGCCCTTTATGGACTTGACACCTTACAAAAGCCGCCGTCTCTTGTGAAGGCGGCCTTTGAATTGCGGCTGTTGGCTCTCTCCGGGTACACGCCGGATCTTTCCGCCTGCGCCGTCTGCGGCAACGCACAGCCGGAAACCCCCATGCTCCACCTGACGGAGGGACTGCTCCACTGCAGAACCTGCCTGATTCCAACCCCTTACCCCAGCCACTCTGCCTCCCTTTGCAAGGATAGCCTGAACGCTATGCGGTATGTCATTGGGGCAGAACCAAAGCGGTTTCTTTCCTTTGCGCTGGAGGGTCTTCCCCTGGAACGAATGGGTAAGGCAACAGAGGCGTTCGCCACCACCCAGCTAGACCGAACGCTGCCCACTTTATCGTATTACCATCAAATGATCGAGTAGCCGGCGCACACCGCCTCTTGCATCTCTCGATTGAATCTATATCAGGTGACAAATAATGATAAATTTAAATGAAAAATCAAGCGCTATTTTAGAGCTGCCTCAAGTCCTCGCCTTGCTCGCCCAAGGGGCGGTTAGCAGCGAAGCAAAAGAGCAGGCTCTCGCCCTCCAACCATCAGATGACGTGGAAGAAATCCGCCGCCGGCTGGGAGAAACCTCCGCCGCCCGGCGGATGATGGATTTAAAAGGCGCCCCCTCCTTCCGGGAGGTGCGTCCCATCGCTGCGGCCCTCCACCGGGCAGAGCGGGAGGGCCTTTTAAACACCAGAGAGCTGCTGGATATTGCCGGTGTTTTGCGGGCCAGCCGTGTGGTAAAAGCCTACGGCAGCGGTGAGCGGGACGAACATACTTGTATCGACTTTCTGTTTCAGTCTCTCAATACCAACCGGTTCCTGGAAGACAAAATTTCCACCGCCATTGTCTCTGAGGATGAGATCGCCGACGCTGCCAGTCCCGAGCTTGCATCGATTCGCCGCCACATGCGGCAATCTACTACCAAAGTGCGGGAAATTTTACAAAAAATTATCTCCTCCCCTCACTATTCCAAATACCTTCAAGAATCTATCATTACCATGCGCTCCAACCGGTATGTCGTTCCGGTCAAGGCGGAATGCAAGGGTGAGGTGCCAGGGCTGCTGCACGACGTGTCTGCCAGCGGCGCAACACTGTTCATCGAGCCAATGGGCGTGGTACAAGCCAACAATGAGCTGCGGGAGCTGACCGCCCGGGAGAAAAAGGAAATCGAACGGATCTTGATGGAGCTGTCTGTGGGCGTCGCCGCTCACAGCAGTGATGTTTTGGCGGACTATTCCCTGTTGGTGGCTCTGGACGGCATCTTCGCCCGGGCCAGACTTTCTTACCAGCTGGGCGGCATGGAACCGAGCCTCTCCACCGATGACAGCCTGATACTCAATGGGGCGCGGCATCCGCTTCTGGACCCCAAAACCGCCGTTCCCATCGATGTGCGTCTGGGGTCCGACTTCGACACTTTGGTGATCACCGGCCCCAACACGGGCGGCAAAACCGTCACATTGAAAACCATCGGCCTTCTAACCTTGATGGCGCAGTGCGGACTTCATATCCCCGTAGGCGACGGCAGCCAGATCGCCGTTTTTTCCAAAGTTCTAGCGGATATTGGTGACGAGCAGAGCATCGAGCAGTCCCTATCCACCTTTTCCTCGCATATGACCAATATCGTACGCATTTTGGAAGAGGCCGATGAACACACCCTCATTTTGTTCGACGAACTGGGCGCGGGAACCGACCCAACAGAAGGTGCGGCCCTGGCCATTTCCATCATCGGCAGCGCCCGGAACCGGGGGGCTCGCATCGCCGCCACCACCCACTACGCGGAGCTGAAAATTTTCGCCATGACCACAAAAGGTGTGCAAAATGCCTCCTGCGAGTTTGACGTGGAAACGCTGCAGCCCACCTACCGGCTGCTCATCGGTGTCCCTGGCAAATCCAATGCCTTTGCAATTTCTCGGCGGCTGGGCCTCCCTGAAGAGATCATTGAGGTGGCAAAAGGACAGCTGGACAGCGAGACGCTGCAATTTGAAGACGTATTGAACCAGCTGGAACAACAGCGACAAGCCATGGAGCAGGAAAAACTGGAAGTGCGGAAGCTACGCCTTCAGATGGAGCAGGACGCAAAAGTCACCCGAGAATACCGGGCACAATTGGAACAGGCCCGGGAAAAGGCCACCGCCCTGGCCCGGGTGGATGCCCAGGCCATCTTGGATGATGCACGGGAGCAGGCCAACCAGGTATTTCGGGAACTGGATGACATGCGCCGACAGGCGAAGAAACAGGAGAGCGCCCAAAGCGCAAATGAGATGCGAACAGATATCTTGCGACGCTTGAATGAAACAGAGAATAAGTTGGGCCACAGGCTCCATGTGATACCACAGGATCCCGCGGACAATGCGCCCCTCGCCCCGGGCGACACAGTGGAACTGCTCTCCACACGCACAAAGGCCACTGTCCTTTCTGTGAGAAAAGATGGCCTTCTGACGCTGCAAGCCGGCATTTTAAAGGTGACGGCCAAGCGCAGCGAAGTGCGAAAGACAAAGGCATCCAAGCCCGCGCCCCAGAGCGTCCACACTCATGGAGGCAGTGGCCTGCGCACTGTCGCCGCCCCCCGGGATCTGGACCTGCGGGGGATGACGGTGGAAGAAGCGCTTGCCGTCTTAGAGCAGTTTTTGGACAACGCTTTGATGGCCAAAGTAGAAACGGTGACAATCATCCACGGAAAAGGTACCGGCGCGCTGCGTGCTGCCGTACACCAAATGCTGAAAACCAGCCGATATGTCAAAAGTTTCCGTCTGGGGCGGTATGGTGAAGGAGAAAACGGTGTCACAGTTGTGACACTTCGGTAAGCACAAATCGGTGCCCCGGCAAACAACAAGGGACCCCTTTGGGGATGCCAGCTGGCATCCCCAAAGGGGTCCCTTGTTGTTTGCAAGCGTGTCGCTGTTTAAACAGCGGCCAGCGCCTGCTCAATATCTGCGATGATGTCCTGCTTGTCCTCAATGCCCACGGAGAAACGGATCATGTCAGGGGAGATGCCGGCGGCCTCCAGCTCCTGATCGTTCATCTGCCGATGGGTGGCACTGGCGGGGTGAAGAACGCAGGTGCGGGCGTCCGCCACATGGGTGACGATGGCGGCCAGTTTCAGATGCTTCATAAATGCTTCCGCTGCACTTCTGCCGCCTTTTACGCCAAAGGATACCACCCCGCAAGAGCCTTTTGGTAAATATTTCTGAGCTAGTTCGTAATATTTCCCGCCCTTTAAATTGGGATAGTTGACCCAAGCAACTTTTTCATGATCCTGCAAATATTCTGCAACGGCCATGCCGTTTTCACAGTGCCGTGGTATACGGACATGGAGAGACTCCAGCCCCAGGTTCAGCAAGAAAGCGTTTTGGGGCGATTGGACAGAACCAAAATCCCGCATGAGCTGGGCCGTGGCCTTGGTGATGTATGCCCCTGCCAGGCCAAAACGCTCTGTATAAGTGATGCCGTGATAGCTCTCATCCGGAGTGGTAAGACCCGGATATTTATCTGCATGGGCAGTCCAATCGAACTTGCCGGAGTCCACGATCACGCCGCCTACGCCGCTGGCGTGGCCATCCATGTATTTTGTGGTGGAGTGGATGATGATATCGGCGCCCCACTCTAAAGGCCGACAGTTGATGGGCGTTGCAAAGGTGTTATCCACAATCAATGGCACGCCATGCCGATGGGCAGCATTGGCAAACCGCTCAATGTCCAGCACCGCCAAGGCAGGGTTCGCGATGGTCTCGCCGAAGACCACCTTTGTGTTGGGCTGAAATGCGGCATCCAGCACCTCATCGGTGGCATCTGGGGCTACAAAGGTAAATTCAATGCCCATACGCTTCATGGTGACGGCAAAAAGATTGTAGGTTCCACCATAAATGGTGGAAGAACTCACCACATGGTCGCCACAGGAACAGATGTTAAAAATCGAATAGAACGACGCCGCTTGGCCGGAGGAGGTCAGCATGGCTGCCGTTCCGCCTTCCAGCGCGGCAATTTTGGCAGCCACAAAGTCGTTGGTTGGGTTCTGCAGGCGGGTGTAAAAATAGCCACTTGCCTCCAAGTCAAACAACTTCCCCATGTCCT
>JAQWCP010000147.1 GCA_028705905.1 Oscillospiraceae bacterium | reverse complement strand
ATCATCTGGTCAGACGGATACAAGCACGCACGGTAACACAGATGATCCCGGAAACGATAATACGCCCACAGAAGATAGGGTAGAAATCAAGGGCAACAGCGTGATCCAAACCTCGCTGATCGCCGGAGGCGGGTATCAGACGGTTGAATACACTTTTGAGGGAGATGTTCTGAAAAAGATTACGCTGACCTCTGTTTCGACGGTTGATATTGATCAGAAAGCCTTTGACGATCTTAAAAAATCCCTTGAAGGACAGGGCTATGCAGAGATAAAACTGGAGGGCAAAACCATTACCGCCGTTTGCACCGACATCCCGAACTCCGGCTACTCTTTCTTTGCCAACATGGACAAGGAGAATCTGAAAAACGCTCTGGAAGGCAATGTTTCGGGCGGCGATGTGGCCGCAGATTACCGTATCAAGTGGGATGACATTCAATATATTCCCACCGGAATGCCGAAGCTCGCTGACAAGGTGTCGGAGGATTACAGCGATTCAGCGACAAAAAGCTGTTCTGTTACATGGAATGTACTGCCCAAAGCGGACATGGAAACGATGAAAGGTAAGCTTGAAACATGGACGGGCGGAACTCTTGAAGATATGGGGATGCCCGGAATGGCTTCCTATATGTTCAGTAATGACAAGGTAATGATTACTATCATGTATTCTGAAGAACCGATGGCCGGTATGGCGCAATGCACTGTAACGGTCAACGATATTTCATTTTGACGGACGGGAGGTACGGCGGCATGAAGAAAACCCGCCGACAAATCCTGCTGTTGCTTACGGCGGCGGTGCTGACCGCCGTCCTCTGCTCCTGCTCCCTATTCGGCGGCAATGGCAAAATACCCGGCAGCAGCGAGATTTATGAGACATACAAAGAAACTGTGAACACGTTGTTTGACCGTGGCTACGAATATGAGCTTGATGGCGCGCAGACTCTTTCCGAATATAACTATTCGCTGGCGCTGTCGGGCGCGTCCTCTCTCCGCATGACGATTGACCGCATTTTATATCTCAAGGGCGAGGGCGAAAACTTTGCCGAGGTGGTCGGCGCACAGCCCTATGCCGAATGGGACGAGGTGCGGCGAGTCAGCCGCAATTCTCCTTATCCTGCGTTTTTTGAGGGGCTTGTTTATGAAATGCAGGACAAAAAGGACGAAGCAGAATTGTGCTATCGTGAAGCGCAGCTTTGCGACGGCTTTACGCTGGCACTCAAGGATTTTCTGTATCTGAAGGACTTGAAAACAGACGTTCTCAAAGCTTTGCGGAGCGAAGTCGCGGAACTGGAATCAAAAATCCATTCCCGCTGTCACAATTCCTTTGAGGGGACGATGAGCTATCTGGACTGGTTGCCCGAATACCATATTGAACAGGCAGAGACAGCGTTGAAATCGGAAGAACCGGATTTTTCGGCAGCATTTTCCCATTACGAGAATGCCCTTGCCGCCGATCCATACAGCGTGAATCTCTATGCCTGCTGTGCGCTGACGGCATTTTATGCGGACAAAAGCGATATTGCGCTGCGGTATATCGGAGAGGGCTTGTATCTCTCGCCGGAGCATGGCGGCCTGAACGTCGTTGCCGCCGCCTTCTACTGTGCGGCAGGCGAAATGGAGACGGCACAGGAATACTTGAACATAGCCAAAAAGGATAACGCGCTGTCGGACAGCATGAAAACGCTGGTAGCGAATACCGAAGCCAGCTTGGGAGGTGCATCGTGATGAAAAAGATGATATCTATACTCCTTTGCGCCGTTGTGTTGCTTGGCACATTTTCCGCCATGCCGGTATCGGCGGCGGGAGAAACCGGAGGACTGGATTATTCGCTTCTTTTGGATTTGTCGGGCGGCGCAAGCTACCCGGTGCAGCTTAATTTTGACGGTCTGACCTTTGACGGCACGATTTCCCGCAGCGGCGTTCCTGATGAGGAACGGGAGAAAATCATAGACGAGGTTTTAGAGCAGATGAAGCTCACCCGCGAGGACATCGGCAACGCGCACAAGGTGGTTGATCTTGTCCGCGCGAAAAAAAGCTGGGGCGAGATTTTGCAGGAAACCCGCAAAACCTTTGAAAAAATGCTGGGCATGCCGGATATTGTTGATGTTGTAGATTCGATGTATTTTGATGTCTTTCTTTATGACGGTTCCGACAGGCATCAAAAAATTCAACAAGGCTTGCGCGAAAGCGAAATGACGGCGTATCAGATCAGCGTACCCGAAGCGGCAAGCGCGGCGCTTAACGCAGCAGAACGAATTGCCAAGCTAAAAGGCAAGCAGATACTTACCGAGCTGTTTTCCTTGGCAGGAAAAGCGGCTGACGCTCCCGTAAATGTGATAACGACCATGTGGGACGCGATGCGTGCCGATCAGAAAAAGGCAGCGGAAAAAACGGCTTCCTACGCCATGCGGGAGATTATCTATGAGTTTTACAACGAGGTCAACCGCCGCATTCGCGTGAAAGACTGGAAAAACGACTGGAACATTAAAATCAATGACGCAGACGGACGTGACTTTACCTTTATCGGTGTGAAAGGCTGCCGTCAAACCTTTACCATAAATATGAGCCTGACGAATAAAGGCTCATCGACCAACAGTTATCCCAATGGCATCTACAAAGGAACGGTGCAGATTATCATTGAACACGAGATGTCGCCCTTTGACAGTAAGCTGAAAACGATCTTACAAAATGGCACGGGACAGGATTACACAAACGATATGGCACTCAAGTACATGAACGAAATTAGTAGTGGAAAACTTCTTGTCAGTGGCTTTGGACTGATCAGCACCTTGAGCTTTGCCTGCGGCGGCTCTGACCGCTATTCGGGCGAGGGCGTGACGACCATTACAAGGAAACTCGCCAAAGAAGATTTTACCGTAGAGATTACGGGCTTTGGCAAGGATAACAATTTCAATGTGTTTTATCCGCATTTTGATGGCTTCACCGATGATTTGGCGGTCAGTTCTTCACACCGTCTGGACCATACCGGCTGTAAGTTTGTTCGCAGAGAGGACGGCGAGGGTGAAGGTTTTGCCAACGCCACCTTCATAGTGGACGGTCCAAGCGGAGATATGGACTGGTACGGCGATTGTAGCTTTCAAACTGGTGACGATGAGCGTGTCCTGTATGTTTACTGCGATAATCCTTGGTACTG
Organism: Oscillospiraceae bacterium; assembly: GCA_028705905.1. Lineage (GTDB taxonomy): Bacteria > Bacillota > Clostridia > Oscillospirales > Oscillospiraceae > RGIG529. The sequence goes on along the minus strand of JAQWCP010000147.1, from coordinate 1,865 downwards.
CGACGGTGGCAACGAAGGCGGTCGCTTATCTAAATTCTATCCCTTTGGTGCGATATGGGATTATTCTATCTGGGAAAAATGGGACAGTGAGAATAAGCATATGACAGTTGATTTGAAAGGCATAAAGTGAGGGTGGTAATCTTAAAGCCGGAACGGGGAAACCTGTTCCGGTTATTTATATGTTAAAACAAAATGGCATAATGACACCTGTAAAATAGCAAAGTTTGCGCCGATGACAAGTGAATCTTGCCGTAATATACTGTCCTCAATGAAAAGTATGAAAACGGAGTGAAAATGGAAAATCTTGACCGAAACAGCAATCTTCTGTATGCAAATCTTGTCGCAAAACAGCGAATACCCCTTGTAGTGGGTTCTAATTCGCCCACCTCATTTTGACTTTTGCTAAACCCATTGATAAGGGAATGAATGTTTGCTATACTGTTCTTACGGAGTTAGCCGCTTAGTTAATCCGTGAAAGGAGAAACAGAATGAGTAAAGAAGAAACGTTCGGAGATTTCATTCTCAGGCAGAGAAAAAACGGAGACAGTTATATTTCCGCAAGAGAGCTTGCAAATAAACTCGGTGTTTCCGCTGTATATATCTGCGATATGGAGAAAAGCCGGAAGCCCGCACCGAGCGGAGAAATATTGGAGAAGATGTGCGGAATCCTTTGTCACACGGTTGCGGAACGTGATAGGTTCTACGACCTGGCCGGACGGTCGAAAAATACCGTCAGTTACGATCTGCCGGAATACATTATGGAGAAAGACATCGTGCGCGCCGCACTGCGCACCGCAAAAGACAACAATATAGACGATAAGGAATGGGAGGATTTCATCAAGCGAATTGTGAAGTCCAAAGAAGATATTCCGCCGTCGGGAAAGGAATAACAGAAGCATGAGTAAAATGTATTTCACAGAATCAGCGCTGGAAGGCATCGCACGGTCTGTTTTGCAGAAATACAGTCCGAATTATATGAATGCCACTCCACAGGCCGTCCCGATTGAATATATCATCGAGGAAGTATACGGACTGACCATCGAATACAAGCGTTTATCCAAAAGCGGAAAAATGCTCGGCAAGACCATATTCGATGACGGCTGGACAAGCTATTTCGATCTGGAAACCGGACGCTATGAGTTTATCTATCAGAAGGAAGGAACGATGATGCTTGAGGTTTCGCTGATAGATGATAACATGGGACGGCTGCGCTTTACAATGGCGCATGAACTTGCTCATTGGGTAATTCATCAAAGGATGTACAAAGGCACGGGTGAAATTGCCGCCTTTATCACCTCAGATCAGGATAATTCCACTGAATGGCAAGCAAATACAGTTGCTAATAGGATACTTATGCCCAAAGGACAGATTAAACGCTGCTTTTACGGATTTGTGTCCAACCATTGTTCTCCGCGAACCGCCGCACTTGAAATGTCAAAAATATTCGATGTTTCAAATCAGGCAATGGAAATCCGACTGCATGAAGCCGGGTTGATGTAATCCCCCACAACTCGTCTTTTTTTAACATAATAATTAGCCATTCGGCTAATTTCGACAAATGCTGCAATATGGTGAAGGAGGCATAAGCCGATGAAAAACTGCACATCTGTAAAGAAACGAAAATGTCCGCCACTGCAATGTCCGCACTGTGATTCACGGCTTGCCGATGATAGAGTCACAGCAGAGAAAAAGGATAAGAAAATCATACTGAAGGACAACGAAGGAGACATTGTTGTAAAATGTCATGTCTGTGGAAATCAGATAGGAATTACAATAGAATAACATATTTGTACACTTCTTTGTACAGAGCATCATCCGCCCATCTGTGAACATGGGATTAACCCTTACATAAGTTGAGGGATTTC